>NZ_JBJDXL010000519.1:0-2271 GCF_051866655.1 Intestinibacter sp. | reverse complement strand
TGGTAGATGGCGTAAAGGTACATCCTACTTTTTTATATGAGTCTATCTGGGATTTAGGTGTTTTTTTATTTTTATTTATATTTAGGAAAAAACAAAAATACCAAGGACAAATACTTGTCGACTATATAGTTTTATATTCTATAGGAAGATTTTTTATAGAAGGACTTAGAACAGATTCGCTTATGCTGGGACCACTTAGAATGGCTCAAGTTATAAGCTTAGCTTGCATAATTGTAGGTGTAATATTAAATTACATATTATCTAGAAGAGCTAAAAACAATATATAAATTAGAAATATTTTAAAGAAAGGAAGTGATGCTTTAGTGGAATTTAATCATGTATCTGTACTTTTAAATGAATGTATAGAAAATTTAAATATAAAAGAAGACGGTGTATATGTAGATTGTACTATGGGTGGCGCAGGTCATTCAAAGGAAATAGTAAAGAGGCTTTCAGATAAAGGTCTTTTTATAGGCTTTGATCAAGACAAAAATGCTATAGCTACAGCCAAAGAAAGACTTGGCGAATATTCTGATAGAGTCAGATTTATCCACAGTAATTTTGCAAATATAAAAGAAGAGCTTGAAAAAATAGGAGTGTATAAAATCGACGGAGTTTTAGCTGACTTAGGAGTATCATCACATCAATTAGACGAAGCTGATAGAGGATTTTCATATATGCACGATGCACCTTTAGATATGAGAATGGACGTTAGACAGGATTTTTCTGCATACGATGTGGTAAACACTTATTCAGAAGAACAACTTGCTAAGATAATAAAAGACTATGGTGAGGACAATTGGGCGAAGAGAATTGCCAAATTTATAGTTGAAGAAAGAAAAAACAAGCCTATAGAAAAGACAGGAGAGTTAGTAGATATAATTAAAAAGGCTATTCCTAAAAAGGCTAGAATAGACGGACCACATCCAGCGAAGAGAACCTTCCAAGCTATACGTATAGAAGTAAATAACGAGCTAGGTGTAATAAATAAAATGATAGATGACGCAGTTTCTATGATGAACAAAGGTGGAAGAATTTGTATAATCACCTTCCATTCCTTAGAGGATAGAATAGTAAAAAACGAGTTCAAATATCTATCACTTAGCTGCATATGTCCGCCAGAGCTTCCAATTTGCCAGTGTGATAAGGTTTCTGAAGTCAAGGTAATTACGAGAAAACCAATACTTCCATCTAAAGAAGAGGTCGAAGCAAATCCTCGCTCAAGAAGTGCAAAATTGAGAGTTGCGGAGAAAAAATAGTGAGAAAATTTACCATGCATGTAAAATTTTGTTGTTTTGATATACTTTTAGGTATATAATAAATATATTAACTAAATAAATTCTTATCAAGAGTGATGGAGGGAATAGGCCCTATGAAGTCCGGCAACCTATATTTTAGATAGGTGCTAAATCCTACTTATGTTTTCATAAGAAAGATAAGAGAAGAAATGAATTTAGACTCTTTTATCTTTTGATAAAAGAGTTTTTTAGTATAGTTTAAAATTTTCTAGAAGGTGAAATGTAAGAATTTATTTGGTAATGCTTATATTTATATATTATATTTGGAGGGAACGATATGGCAGAAAGAAAATTAGGTTTCAGTACATTACAAATCCATGGGGGACAAGAACCAGACTCAGCTACAGGGGCTAGAGCAGTTCCAATATATCAAACAACATCATACTGCTTTGACAGTGTTCAATACGGAGCAGACTTATTTGCATTAAAGGAAGAAGGACATATATATTCAAGAATATCAAACCCAACAGTTCAAGTATTTGAAGATAGAATGGCTCTACTTGAAGGTGGAGTAGGAGCAGTTGCTTTTTCATCAGGAATGGGAGCTATAAATGCAGCAATACTTAACATAATACAAGAGGGCGATGAAATAGTTGCATCACCAACTCTATACGGTGGAACATATAATTTACTTGCAAATATGCTTCCAAAATTTGGTGTAAAAACTCACTTCGTAAATCCAGATGATCCAGAAAGCTTCAGAGCAGCAATAAACGAAAAAACTAGATTAGTTTATGCAGAAACTATAGGTAATCCAGGAATAAATCTAGTAGATATCGAAGCTATAGCAGATATAGCTCATGAAAATAAAATACCATTTATGCTAGACAACACTTTTGGAACTCCTTACTTAATAAAAGTATTTGATCACGGTGTAGATATAGTAGTTCACTCAGCTACTAAATTCATAGGTGGTCATGGTACTACTTTGGGTGGAGTTGTAGTAGACAGCGGTAACTTCGACTGGATAGGA
>NZ_JBJDXL010000518.1:0-10201 GCF_051866655.1 Intestinibacter sp. | reverse complement strand
CAGGAGGAACTCCTGTAGTATTTCCAGCTATAGCAGTTTGCGATGGTATAGCTATGGGACATATAGGTATGAAATACTCATTAGTTACTAGAGACTTAATAGCTGACTCTACTGAATGTATGGCTATAGCTCACCAATTCGATGGATTAGTTATGGTTCCTAACTGCGACAAGAATGTTCCAGGACTTTTAATGGCAGCTGCTAGAGTTAACGTTCCAACAATATTCGTAAGTGGTGGACCAATGCTTGCAGGTCGTGTTAAAGGTGAAAAAAGAAGCTTATCTAGTATGTTCGAAGCAGTAGGTTCTTATGCTGCAGGAACTATGGACGAAGCTGATGTTTTAGAATTCGAAAACAAAGTATGTCCAACTTGTGGTTCATGCTCAGGAATGTACACTGCAAACAGTATGAACTGCTTAACTGAAGCTCTAGGAATGGGTCTTCAAGGAAACGGAACTATTCCAGCTGTTTACTCTGAAAGAATAAAACTTGCTAAGCATGCAGGTATGAAGATAATGGAATTAGTTGAAAAAGATATAAAACCAAGAGATATAATGACTGAAAAAGCATTCCAAAATGCGTTAACAGTAGACATGGCTCTAGGATGCTCAACTAACTCAATGCTACATTTACCAGCTATAGCAAATGAAGCTGGCGTTGAATTAAACGTAGACATAGCTAATGAAATAAGTTCAAAAACTCCTAACCTTTGCCATCTAGCTCCAGCTGGATACACTTATATGGAAGATTTAAATGAAGCTGGTGGAGTTTATGCAGTTATGAACGAATTAACTAAGAAAAATTTACTTAACCTAGACATAATAACTGTTACAGGAAAAACTGTTGGTGAAAATATAGCTAATTGTGTAAATAGAGACCCTGAAACAATAAGACCAATAGACAATCCATATTCAGAAACTGGTGGTATAGCAGTTCTTAAAGGAAACTTAGCTCCAGATTCTGGTATAGTTAAACAATCTGCAGTAGTTCCTGAAATGCTAGTTCACGAAGGACCTGCTAGAGTATTCGATTGCGAAGAAGATGCAATAGCTGCTATAAAAGGTGGCAAAATAGTTGCTGGTGACGTTGTAGTTATCAGATACGAAGGACCTAAGGGTGGACCTGGTATGAGAGAAATGCTAAACCCAACTTCTGCAATAGCTGGTATGGGACTTGGATCAAGTGTAGCACTTATAACTGACGGTCGTTTCTCTGGAGCATCTAGAGGAGCATCAATCGGACACGTTTCTCCAGAAGCAGCAGTAGGTGGACCTATAGCTCTAGTTGAAGAAGGAGATATAATCAAGATAAACATCAAAGAAAAAACTCTAGACTTCGTAGTTTCTGATGAAGAATTAGCTAGAAGAAAAGCTGCTTGGACTCCAAGAGAACCAAGAGTTACTACTGGTTACTTAGCAAGATATGCTTCTATGGTTACATCAGGAGATAAAGGTGCAGTATTAAAGGTAAATAAATAAATTTAATTTTTACATACAATTAAGGCTAGGTCTTTGACTTAGCCTTATTAATTATGTATTCTTAGTATACAAATTTAATATACTACAAATCAAAATTATATATTATAATATTAGGTGAAATAGTTTTATTAAAACGTATATTTAATTTAAAATAACATACAACAGGAGGACTTTATGGAAAATTTAATTTTATCATTTAATGTCGTAGCACCATTATTTTTCATGATGGTTCTAGGATATTTTCTAAAATACATAAAAATGTACGACCAACACACCTTGGACATTATGAACAAGGTTGTTTTCAAGGTATTTTTACCAGTACTACTATTCTACAACGTTTATACAACTGATTTAGGAGAAGCATTTGACATCAAGTTAATTTTATATGCTGCATCAGGAGTAATTATTTTATTCCTTTTACTATTACTAATCGTTCCTCGTTTAGAAAAAGAAAATCCAAAACGTGGAGTCTTAATTCAAGGCGTGTTCCGTAGTAATTTCGTAATATTTGGTATACCAGTTGCGACTTCAATCTACGGCGAAGGAAACGTCGGTACTACTGCTATGCTTATCGCGACAATAGTTCCTTTATTCAATGTATTAGCAGTTATATCACTTGAAATATTCAGAGATTCTCAAATAAATATTAAAAAAATAGCCAAGGGAGTAATAACTAATCCACTTATAATAGGAGCGGTAATAGGGATAATTTTCCTTCTTATAGGAATTCAGCTTCCAACTTCTGTGCTATCAACAGTTAAAGATGTTTCAAAAATGGCAACTCCTTTAGGGTTAATATTATTAGGAGCATCATTCTCATTCTCTGATATTAAAAAATATCTAAATGAAACCATCATTATAGTCATAGTCAAATTAATCATAGTTCCCGCAATTATGATTCCACTTAGCGTATTTTTAGGATTCAGAGGAATTGCATTACTTACTTTGACAATTATATACGGAGCTCCTACAGGTGTTTCTACCTTCCAAATGGCTAAGCAAATGGATGGAGATAGCGATTTAGCCGCACAGCTTATAGTATTTACATCTTTCTTCTGTATAATCACCATGTTCATTTGGATTTATATACTAAAGAGTATGGCTCTTATCTAAAGCAAAAAGTCTTCCAGGATTTTGTCCTAGAAGACTTTTTTTATTTTAAAAACTAAATTCAATCTTTAAATTTTTATTAAATGATGGCCAGTCATCTAATTTGCTATTTGTTTATTACTACTAATGCTAATGCATTAAGGAAAAATAATACTGAGAATATTTTAGTTGATTTTAAAAGGAATGCTTGTTTTCCTTTTGGTTTAAAATAAGCTTGTGTTTCAACATCTTCTCCTGCTCCACTGAAATCAGAAGAGAAGTTTCCTTTTCCTTCTTGAGGCATTATAACTAATAGTAAAAGTACTGATAGTACTACTTGTACACCCATTAAAATGTTATTAAGCATAAGTGCCCTCCTATTATTTACTTGAATTTATTCAACCTTTAGTTTATCATAATCCGGCTTTTATTACAAGAAATCAGCCACTTCTTTCGAAAAAATTAACAGTATAGACCTTAAATCATACCGATTACCTCATCAAATTAAAAATCTGCATAGCCGTCATCTTCAAGTTAAACTTGGCAACTTCAGGCTCCATAGCTTTTTCCAATGTCATCGGCTCATTTACTATAGAAAATACTGCATCTATACCATGTTGGTTCGCCTTATAAGCGTCACTTGTCAGAGAACCTCCTAGACCTATAACTTTTTTAGAGTATCTCTTAGCTAGCTTAGCGACACCTATAGGAGCCTTACCCATTACAGTCTGAGCATCTAGTCTACCTTCTCCTGTAACGACTACATCGGCATCCTTTATATCCTGTTCTAAATTGATTTCCTTTAAAATTATATCTATGCCTGATTCTAATTTTCCACCTAAAAAAGTCATAAATCCATATCCTAGTCCACCAGCAGCCCCTGCTCCTGGAGTGTTTTCATATGTATTATTTACAACTTTGCTTAAATTTATAAGCCCATCGTCTAAAATTTTCACTATTTCTTCTGTAGCTCCTTTTTGTGGACCGTAAATATAGCTCGCTCCATTTTTACCATATAATGGGTTATCCACATCACATGCTACCTTGAAGCTACATTCTGAGAGCTCTTTTAATGCTTCTATATCATCAATTCTGTGGATTTTATCTAAAACTTGACCTCCAAGTCCCAGCAAATTCCCATCAGCATCGTAAAATTTATAACCCAAAGCCTGCATCATACCTATCCCAGCATCATTTGTAGCACTTCCACCAATTCCTACGATAAATTTTCTGCAGCCCCTGTGGATAGCATCCTTTATTATTTCTCCAACTCCATATGTAGTTGTGTATAAAGGGTTTCTATCTTGTTCCGAAACTAATGTAATCCCAGCTGCCTGAGCCATTTCTATTATCGCAGTTTTTTCGCCGTCTTCTATTATTCCATATGATGCAGTAACCTTTTTATCGAGCGGACCGTGGACTTCTATTTTATATTCAGTTCCCTTCATACCTTTGACTAAAGCCTCTATAGTCCCCTCTCCTCCATCTGCAAGGGGCTTGACAACCACCTCTGCATCTGGACAAGCCTTGAGAACTCCCTCCTTTATAGCATTTCCTGCATCCACAGAGCTCAAGCTTCCTTTAAGTGAATCTATTGCTACTACAACCTTCATACAACTTTCCCCCTTAAAACCAATCTAATGCCAATACAGCTTCCATCTTCCACTCAAATATCTCCATTCAAATAAAATTCCTCTGACTACCCAGTCTATAACCATAGCAACCCAAACACCGAACAATCCAAATCCCATATATCTACCTATAACATAGCTAAATCCAACTCTAAATATCCACATCGAAAATACGCTGACATACATACAGAATTTAACATCATTAGAAGCTCTAAGTGTGCTAGGTATCAAAAATGAAAACGGCCAGCTTACTATACCCCAAATACAGGTAAATACTAAAATTTGTCTAGCCATTGCAGCTGTCTCATCTGATAAATTATACAGCTCTAGTATTTTTCCCATAGCTAAAAGTATAATTACACTTGTAACTATTATACTTGCATATGCGATCAAGGTCATTTTCTTAGTGTAATATCTAGTTTGATATTCGTCATTTGCGCCTACACACTGCGATATAACCGCCAAATTCGCCTGCACTATAGCCATCCCAGGCGCCACCTGAAACACACCTATTGCATTGCCAACAGCGTTTGCAGCAATTGAAGCAGTCCCAAAGCTCGCCACTAAATTTAAAACTATAAGCTTCCCAAATTGGAACATTCCATTTTCAAGGCTGTTCGGAATACCTATGTACAATATTTTCTTGATCATATTCTTATTAAAACGAGTGCATATTTTTTCTGATAAATGAATTTGCAACTCGCTGTTTCTTATGAGATAAACTGCTATTACAGCCGCTAAAACTCTAGATAAAGTCGTCGGAATCGCAGCCCCAGCTATGCCTATCTTCAATCCATATATCAAAAGAGCATTTCCAACAAAATTCACTGTATTCATTAGTATAGATATTTTCATAGTTATCTTCGAATTTCCCATAGCCCTAAACAAAGCCGCCGCTCCATTATAAATACCTATAAATGGAATTGACGAGAAAACTATCAGTAAATAAGTATTTGCATTACTCATAACATCTGGTTCAAGATGCCCAAATACCTTATGGAGAATAAAATACTTAAGCATATAGCAAACAGCCATCACTACAATCGAGCTAACTGTTATAAACAGTATCAACTGATCCGCTGCCTCACACGACTTCTTCTCATTTCTCTGACCCAAGTACTGACCTGCCACGACAGCTCCACCAGTCCCCAACGCCACGAAAATCTGGGTTATGAGCACCACAATATTATCCACTAACGAAACCGCCGAAACAGCAGCCTCACCTACACTCGCTATCATAATCGAGTCAACTAATCCAACTGTAATCAAAAGCAATTGCTCCACCACAAGTGGCAATATCAGCCTCTTCAAGTCAGAATTCGAAAACATATATTTTATATCTCTTTGCTGTACTTCCACCAAATCACTCTCCTACTTAAAATTTTCCATATAATATAATGATACACCAAAAACCTACTATAATACAATTTCTACACATCATAAAAAGACTGCCTAAAATGATCACTCATCCTAAGCAGCCTTTTTATTTATAAATTATTTACTTAAATTGTAAAAAGATTTCATTCCACAGTATCTAGCTGGTTCACCAATTAACTCTTCTATTCTAAGTAATTGATTGTACTTAGCAACTCTATCTGTTCTAGATGGAGCACCAGTTTTAATTTGTCCAGCATTTACAGCTACTGCTAAATCAGCAATAGTAGTATCTTCAGTTTCACCAGATCTGTGAGATATAACTGCAGTATATCCTGCTCTCTTAGCCATTTCTATAGCATCTAGAGTTTCAGTTATAGTTCCGATTTGGTTAACCTTTATTAGGATAGAGTTTGCAACACCTGCTTCTATACCTCTTTCAAGTCTCTCAGTATTTGTAACGAATAAGTCGTCACCAACTAATTGAACTTTTTTGCCTAATCTATCAGTAAGTATTTTCCATCCATCCCAATCTTCTTCATCTAGTCCGTCTTCTATAGTGATTATTGGGAAGTTAGTTGTCCAGTCCTCATATAGTTCAACCATTTGTTCAGCTGTTAATTCTTTGCCTTCTCCAGCTAAAACGTATTTTTTAGTTTCTTCGTTGTACATTTCTGAAGCTGCTACGTCAAGCCCTAACATAACGTCTTTGCCTGGTTCGTATCCAGCCTTAGATATCGCTTCAACTATTAATTCTAATGCTTCTCTGTTTGAACCTAGGTTTGGAGCGAATCCACCTTCATCACCAACACCGCAAGCTAAACCTTTTTCAGCAAGAACCTTCTTTAATGCATGGAACACTTCTGCTCCCATTCTTAAGCCTTCTCTGAAGCAACAAGCTCCAACTGGTAATATCATAAATTCTTGAACATCTACGTTATTATCAGCGTGTTCTCCACCGTTTAATATGTTCATCATAGGTACTGGTAATTGTTTTGCATTAACTCCACCTATATATTGGAATAATGGTAATCCTAATTCCTCTGCAGATGCTCTAGCTACAGCCATAGAAACTCCAAGTATAGCATTTGCTCCTAGCTTACCTTTGTTTGGTGTACCGTCTAATTCTAATAATAATGCATCTATCCCTGGTTGATCTGTTGATTCTAAGCCTTCTAGCTCTGGTGCTATTATGTCGTTTACATTTTTAACAGCGTTTAGAGTACCTTTACCTAAGTATCTAGCTTTGTCTCCATCTCTTAACTCAACTGCTTCAAAAGCTCCTGTTGATGCTCCAGATGGAACTATTGCTCTACCTTCTGCTCCACTTTCTAAAACTACTTCTACCTCTACAGTAGGATTTCCTCTTGAGTCTAATACTTCTCTTGCGTATACTGATTCTATTACTGACATTTTTTTCTCCTTCCATGCTGTCTACTAATCGAGTCGCTTATTTGTAAAATTATAATATTTCACAAACGGGTTGATGGGTAAGTTTGTAAATTTTATATGTTTTATTATTGTATATTCGCTCGATTAGTCTTCATTGTTGTCTTTTTGTCATTTTTACAAATTATATTTATTATTTTATTAGAGAATGTCCAGTCATTTCTTCTGGTTTCTCTAAGTTCATCATGTCTAATAAAGTTGGAGCTATATCTGATAATCTACCATCAGTTAATAACTCTTTACCTACGAAATCTTTTCCAGCAACTATAAATGGAACTGGGTTTACTGAATGTGCAGTTATGACCTTGTCTGTTTCTGGATCTACCATTAATTCGGCATTTCCGTGGTCAGCAGTTATTATAGCACTTCCACCGATTTCAACTATTTTGTCGATTAATTTACCTACACAGTTGTCTACAGTTTCAACAGCCTTTACAGCAGCTTCCATTACACCTGTATGTCCAACCATGTCAGGGTTAGCGAAGTTTACAACTATGAAGTCGTATTTGTCTTCGTTTATTTTTTCTAGAACCTTTTCTAATAATTCTGGTGCAGACATTTCTGGTTTTAAGTCATATGTTGCAACCTTTGGTGAAGGTATTAATTCTCTGTCTTCACCTGCATTTGGTTCTTCAACTCCTCCATTGAAGAAGAAAGTTACGTGTGCATATTTTTCAGTTTCAGCAGCTCTTAATTGAGTTTTACCTAATTTTGATAAATATTCACCTAATGTGTTGCTTAATGATTGTGGTCCAAATGCTATTTGAACGTTTGGTAAAGTCACATCGTATTCAGTTAAGCAAACAAAGTAAGTGCTTATATCTGCTCTTTCGAATCCTGTAAATTCTGCATCAACTATAGATCTAGATATTTCTCTAGCTCTGTCTGGTCTAAAGTTGAAGAATATCACTGAATCCTTGTCAGATATTTTACCTACTGGTTCACCATTTTCAACTATTACAGTTGGAACGATGAATTCGTCTGTTGCACCTTTTTCATAAGATGCTTTGATAGCTTCTGATGCTGAATTAGCAGTTTCACCTTCGCCATATACCATAGCTTTGTATGCTACTTCTACTCTTTCCCATCTCTTATCTCTATCCATTGCATAGTATCTACCATTTACAGTAGCAAATTTTCCTACGCCTACTTCAGACATGTATTGTTCTATTTCTTGAGCGTAACCTAAACCACTTTGAGGGTCAGTATCTCTACCATCTGTAAATGCATGTACGTATACTTTTTCTACACCTTTTTCTTTAGCCATTTTGATTAAAGCCTTTAGGTGATCTATATGTGAATGAACTCCACCGTCAGATAATAATCCCATTATATGAACGGCATGTTCTTTTGCATTGTCCATAGCCTTGCATAAGATTTCGTTTGTGAAGAAATCTCCATCTTGTATAGCTTTTGTTATTCTAGTTAAATCTTGATATACTATTCTACCTGCACCGATGTTTGTATGACCAACTTCTGAGTTACCCATTTGACCATCTGGAAGACCTACATCAAGACCACTTGCTTTTATTAATGTATTAGGATAAGTTGCTTGGATTCTGTCTAAATTAGGAGTTTTAGCTTCTTTAACTGCATTTCCTACTGTATTATTACTTTCTCCAAAACCATCCATAATTATTAATGCTACTGGTTTTTTCATATGTCTTACTTCACTCCTATTTAAAATTTACAAGAGCAACATAATCATCAGCTTTAAGTGATGCTCCACCAACTAAAGCTCCATCTATGTCACTTTGTCCCATTATTTCTGCTACGTTAGCTGGTTTAACACTTCCACCGTATTGTATTCTAACTTCTTGAGCTAAATCTCCATAAACTGAAGCTACAACTTCTCTTATGTAAGATATAACATCGTTAGCTTGTTCTGCTGTAGCAGTTTTTCCTGTTCCTATAGCCCAGATTGGTTCGTAAGCTATAACAACTTTTGCTAAATCTTCTTTAGCTACGTCTTTTAATCCTGCTAATATTTGAGTTTTAACGTGATCTTTAGTTACTCCAGCTTCTCTTTGTTCTAAAGTTTCACCACAGCATAATATTGGGTTTATTCCTGTAGCTAAAGCTTTTAAAACTTTTTTGTTTACTGTTTCATCAGTTTCACCGAAGTATTCTCTTCTTTCAGAATGTCCTATTACAACGTAATCCATTCCGATTTCTTGTAGCATTTCAGCAGAAACTTCACCAGTGAAAGCACCTGAAGTTTCGAAGTGCATGTTTTGAGCACCAACTTTTATTTTAGTTCCTTTAGTTGCTTCTTTTAAGTCTTTTAATTGTAAAAATGGTGCGCATATTACTGCTTCTACATCATCTCTATCAGCTCTAGCTCCTACTTCTTTAACGAATTCTAAAGCTTCTTTTATATTTTTGTTCATTTTCCAGTTTCCAGCGATTATTGGTTTTCTCATTTGAATATCCTCCCTTTGAATATATCAATATATATTATTTATCAACTTCTATGTTATTATTTACTCTTATTTGTTATCTAAAGCTGCTATTCCTGGTAATTCTTTTCCTTCTAAGAATTCTAATGATGCTCCACCACCAGTTGAAACGTGAGTCATCTTATCTCCAAATCCTAATTGGTTAACAGCAGCAGCACTATCTCCACCACCTATTACAGTAGTTGCGTCTTCTAATGATGCCATAGCTTTTGCTATTGCTAAAGTACCACCTGCAAATGCTTCAAATTCGAATACACCCATTGGTCCATTCCATACTATTGTTTTTGAACCTTTAACAACGTCTACAAATTTTTCTACAGTTTTTGGTCCTATATCTAAACCTTCGTATCCGTCAGCTATGTTTTGATCTTCAGTTATTACAACTTCTGCATTTGGTGAGAATTCGTTAGCAGTTTTGAAGTCTACTGGTAAGTATAATTTAACACCTTTAGCTTCAGCTTTTGCTATCATTTCTTTAGCGTAATCTATTTTATCTTCTTCTAATAAAGAGTTTCCTATTTCATATCCTTGAGATTTTAAGAAAGTATATGCCATACCTCCTCCTATTATTAGGTTATCAACTTTGTCTAATAATTGGTTTATAACGTTTATTTTGTCAGAAACTTTAGCTCCACCTAATATAGCAGTGAAAGGTCTAACTGGGTTAGCAACTGCTTCACCTAAGAATTTTAATTCTTTTTGGATTAAGTATCCGCAAACT
>NZ_JBJDXL010000517.1:0-10215 GCF_051866655.1 Intestinibacter sp. | reverse complement strand
GGAGGCATAGGCTATTATATGTTGTGAAACTAATAATAGATTCAGCCCCAGAGACTAGATGCAGGTGCATCCTTATAAAGGATGAAGACATAGTCCAGACCACAAATAATAAAGTTTTATTAGTAGAGAAATCTATAGTGGTATGAGTGCTGTTCATTGTCTTACATTGCAGCCAGATGACTTTATTTTAGTAGAAGGTGTAAATAGACCTACTGCTAAAGCTGGATTAATGGCAGATGAATTATATCCATCTTTTCGTAAAGGAGAAGGTATCTCTTTTGAGAATATAGTAAAGGCATCTAAAAAAATAGATTATTATAAAGATAGTATGGATGAAAAGAAGGCTGATACTTTAAGAAGTAAAATTAGTGATTATTATAGTCAAAGATTAGATTATGAACTTAATAATACTGATAAGAGAGAGCCTATATTTTTAGATGAAAAATCTAGAGTAAAATTAAAAAAGTGTCTTGAATCTATTCAAAATAATCAAGATATTCAAAGAATTTTACACCCAGAAGGAATAATAAGTAATCCAGAGTCTAATAACGAAATCTGTATTTTATTAGATGTAAAAGCTATATATCCAGATGGCAATGAAAGAATCTTATCTTTAAAAGCTAAAGTTGATAACTATACATTAGATGAAGAAGCTAACTTATTAGTTGTTAATGATTTAAAGACTACAGGTCATGATGTATCTGAGTTTCAAAATAGCTTCTATAAGTTCCACTACTATCGTCAGATGGCTATATATGGATGGATGCTTAGAATTTTACTAGGTAAAGATGAATCTATAAATATAAAATCAAATATGTTACTAATCTCTACAGTACCTCCGTTTAATTCTGGAGTATTTAAAGTATTAAATACTCATATAAGTAGAGGAATGTCAGAATTTTCTGAATTATTAAAGAGAGTAGCATATCATGAGCAATATGGATACGATATTAAAGAACCCGAGTTATGAAGAATTAAGGAGTATCTATGCTAAATACTTTAGTCTTAGAAGTATTGGAGCAGATATTAATAATAAATTCGGATTAATCTCATTAGTAGGATTTTTAACTGATAAAGCTAGACAAAAGAATCCTGATGCTAGCTGTTATCAGGTATTATTAAAAGTAACAAATGGAAGAAACTTTCCAGATGATTATTTAAAGTGTTTAGCTATAGTTTGTGAAGACTTTATGTATAATGTGAAGATATTTAATACATGTGGTTGCAAGTCAGCACAAGAAATGGTAACACAAATAAATAATATTTTGGATAATTGGCTTCCATTTTAAGTAACAAGATTGTCAGACAAAATTTTTATTTAACGAATTTTTTGTCTATTTTATTTTGCTAGATCAGCACTTTATAGTATCTTTGTACCACTCTTCAAAAGTTAATAGAGAAGTCAAAGAGATTATAAATATTTAACATTAAAGATTAGGAAATTATGCTTTTATGTATTATCTTTGTAGCATAATTAAATAACGAGATTACTAAATAATGAATTAATGTTAAAAATGTAAAAACTATGGCAAATTTTAAGAGAGTAGAAGTAAAGGCGTATACAAAAGCAGAGGCAATTGATCAAGTAAAGGACACATTTTTCGTACAACGTGATGCAACACAAGCATGGAAAAAGGCTGGAGAGCCTTCTCCCTTGGATAAAGAGTTTAAAGTATTCTGTGCTGACTATTTGGAGAAGCATACTAAGAATGCTCCCGGTATAGCTTGTATGATTACTTATCGTGCTGGTTCTGCTGACACAAGAGAGCGTCCCTATAAGATGAATGATGTAGTCAATGAGAAAGGTAAGCGTAAGTATGTAACTACTTATATTTTGAAGGATAAGGAGACTGGAGAGGAGCTTGCTAAGACTACAGAGAATAAGAAGAAAGCGCAAGAGCTTGCAAAGAAATTATACACTGATGGAGGTTTCAGAGGTTCTATCATTTGTACTTACGCAAAGGAGGTATTAGAAGGTGAGCCTGTGGCATTCACAACTGATTATGCTCCATCTAAGAGTGCAAAAGAGGGACATTATATTTTCTTCGGTGTAGAGAAAGACTAATTTACTTCTCTCGTAATAGTTTATAGGAGGGTTATCTAATTTTAGGTAGCCCTCTTTTGTTTTTATAATATAACAAGATTTTAATATGGCCATGAGATTAAGTACCTATCATAAAGTGATAGATTTATTAAGAGAAGCAAAACAAAATAGGTTGAATATAAGAGAAATTAGTATTAGTAGTGGTCACGCTAGTAATTATATCTACAATACTATTAGAAAAATAAAACTAGAACATGATATAGAGAATGCCTTATATCAAGAGGTAATGGAACTATATGATGATGTAATAAATGAAAGATGGGATACTCCAGATACCAATATTGAAGAGTTATTAGAAAATACTCTCATTAGAAGTAACCAGCAATTTAAGGAAGAATATACAGATGAACTTCCAGAACCTGATTTAAAGGCAAAATTAAAAGAGATTCTTGCTGAATACAATGGAGAAGATTTAAAAACAGAGATTGAGAAATTATTAGATTAAAATTTCTCTATTATTTATAAACTATAATAAAACAAAGAAATTTGATAAAATATGAGTACATTTAATGAGGAAATTTGCACAGAGGTAGAAGATTTTAATGAGTCAGAGAATTTAGCATCAGTAACTATTGTTAGAAGTAATACAGTAAAATTAGATTCTGGAAAAGGTAAGATAGTAAAATATAAAGTAAATGTAAAGGTTAGGGACTCTCAAGACTTTAATACAGAACTTTCTAGAGAAGATGCAGAGAAGATTTTCGGACTCTATACTTATTATGGAGGAAATATTACAGCAAGAAATGTAGCTAATGAATTTCCAAGATTTACATTATCAGAAATCAAGAAAATATTTAGAGCATTTAAACTTACTAAAGATAGTGCTTGGTTTGCTCCTCATATGTTAGAGGAAATGAATGAGGAACAACTATCTAATTATAGAATGAGTCTTAAAGAGAGAGCTGCATTTAAATATGCTGATGCTAGACAGGAACGAGACTTTAAGAATAGTCTTAATAAAATGGCATCTGAAATTAATTCTTTGAGAGATTATAGAGATTTCTTTGAATCTATGTTAAGAGAATCTGCTGAGAATCCTATTAAATTTAATAGACCTCCTCTTAAAATTACTAAAGCTGATAATAAGAAAACACTAATACTATTCTTAGCTGATATGCATATTGGAGCAAAAGTAGAGTATGGATCTTTATATCCTAATAATTATGATTTAAATGAAGTTTATGACAGATTAGACACTATACTTCAATATCTATCTAAATTAGGAAGGTTTTATAAGATTGTAGTAGTTAATGGAGGAGATGCTATTGATGGAATAGACAACCAAACCGCTAGAAGAGATCACTATATGCCACAATCAATGGGTAATAAAGATCAAATTAATAATTTTGCTTATGCTATTACTTATTTCTTCCAAAAACTTATAGAGCTTGATTTAGCAGAGAATTATTCTTATCAATCTGTAGTAAATGGCAATCATGATGGAGATACAGGATGGATTACTTCTAAGTATGTAGCTACTCTATTAAAGATGCAATATCCTAACATTGAGACTAATGTAGCTGATTCATTTTTCCTTAGATATGATGTAGACGACTTCTCATATATTATCTCTCATGGTAAAATTTAACTTATTTTAACATTATTTTCTTGTTTCCGTGGAAGATTATTAATATCTTTGTATTAGATAATTAAATACAAATATTAATAATATTTTTATGGAAATAAACTACGATAAATTAGCAGAATTATTTTTAAATAGTGAAGATAATATATCTAAATTTTGTAATAGATATATTGAAGATAAAGATTCTTTTGTAAAATATTTAGATAATTTAGGATATTATCCTAAAAAATTAAGAACTGGAATTAACACTAAGAAATTTAAACAAGCTGTTGACTTATATAAGGAAATGTCTATATCTCCTGGATGTATTGCCAAAAAAATAGGAATAAACGGACAATCCTTAACAGCTGAATTAAAAGAATTAGGAGTATTCGATCCAGAAAAACAAGGTAAAAGAGAAAAAGCATATAATGAGTATATATTTGATTCTATAGATACAGAAGAAAAAGCTTATTGGTTAGGTTATATTTATGCTGATGGGTATATTTATAATGCCAAACCAAGGGATTCTGGAAGAATAGATTATAATTTTGAGTTATGTGCTAAAGGAGACGATATGGGTCATATGCAAAAATTTGCTGATTTCATATCTTATAATACTCCTTTAAAGAAAACAAAAGTGATTACTAACGGAGTAGAATATTCCAGATGTAGAGTATGTTTATCTAGTAAACATTTATGGGAAACTTTAAATAACTATGGGTGTACTCCAAGAAAATCACTTACTTTACAATTTCCTAATTTAAATATTTTCAAAGATACCTCTTTAGTAAGACATTTTATTAGAGGTTACTTTGATGGAGACGGATATGTTTCTAAAACAAAAGGAGAATATAAAACTTTAACTATACAAGTTTTAGGTACAGAATCTTTTTTAAATTCTGTTTTAAAATTCTTAAAATTATCTTCGGAATTAAAACATAATCATAATAATTTAGGGGAAATTACTATGTATTTTAGTATAAATTCAATTTTTGCACTAACTTTTTTATATAAAATATATAATAATTCTACTATTTATCTTGATAGAAAATATGAAAAATATAAGGAACATTGCCGTTTATACGAGAAATCGTATAAAGAATTACAAACCAAAATCGGTGAAGACTGTGATGTTAATACCGAGATAAGTACAGAAACTAAAGAGTCTGTGCCATCGTAACGCGTAGAGATTGAAACTTATTATAAAATAATAAGAATAAAATATCTCCAAGAGTGGTTTGCCCTAAGGATATGAAGATATATCTAAGGTGAAAATGTACGCTGAGCTATATCGAATAAGAAGATATAGAAACATAGATAAAAAGCTATGTGATAACATAACTGAAAGACAGTAAGTATATGAAAAAAGGATTACCTGTGGTTATGGATTCAAAGACAGAAGTTTTCCTTACTCAATATATTAATTCTCAGCATGATCTTAGAAAGTATGTAAATGTAGTAAGTGGAGATCTTCATAATGAAGCTATGACAAGAGGAAAATTATTTAAGTATTGGAAAGTAGGATCATTCTTTGGATCATCAGATTATTGTATGTATAATTTTGGAGATACTGCTCCTCATGTTAATTATCATATTGTAGAAGGAGATGTATTATTAAATGGAACTATTGAGTTAAAGAAATGAAAATAAGTATTGAAGATTTATTAAAAGGAAAGGCAACTATTATTAAAGATAGAGAGTATTTGCCAACTAGAAGCTATGTAGAGCCTTTTTTAGAGAGAATGAGTAAGTTCACTGATGATTTCAGAGTAGAAGTAAGATTGCCAGATCAAATTACTAAACTTGATTCTACTGAAGATATTACATACAATAGAGTATGGATTCAAGCAGTAATGAATGAGGTATATGATAACCATGATGAGGTTATAGGCTTTTTATATGGACTTGACGCTAGAAAACCTGTTGCGAAGATATATCGTGGGGCACTGAACTGTGCCTGTACCAATTTGTGCATATTTAATCCTTCATTTCTTAATGTTCAGGAACTTGAACCTAACACAGCTATTGATTATAAGCCTATAAATACCTTAATGGAACAAACAAATGATATTAAAGTATGGTTAGATAAATTATCTAGCACTTTCTTCGGTAGAGATAAGGAGAGCATACAAAGAGAATTAGGAAGATGGGTTTATAATTCTATGACAAGAAGTTATGATGAAGGATATGGAAAAGTAAGTTTGGCTGATTCTTCTCCCAAGACTGCATTCAAGAAACTATTTATAGACGCTAAATCTCCTTATTATATAAGTGAAGATATAGATCAAGTAGATATGTTTACAGTTTATAATGCTTTTACTCAGATAATTACAGATGATAACAAAGATATTGTTAACAAAGCAGAGAAAACTCTATTACTAAAAAATATACTTGAATTATAATGCTTGTAATTAAACGTGATAAATCGACTCAAGAGTTTGATCTAAACAAAATAAAGAAAGTTATACAAAAAACTTTTCAAGCAACTGGATCAGAATTTACTGAAGATTTATGGGAAGAAATTCAAGATGAACTTTATTTAAAAGGAGATTTTATTGACGTAGAAGAAATTCAAGATCAAATAGAACAAACTTTATTTGATTGTAATCATCTTAAGGAGGCTAAAGCATTTATTCTTTATAGAGAAGCGCATAAACAGAAGAGAGAGAAAGCTAAAAAGAATATAGAGTTTATAAAGAAATTTATAAAATCAAGTAATACAGCTAATGCTACTATAGACGATAATTCGAACGTAGGTACTCATGGAATTGGAGTATTAAATGCTGAAATACATAAGGAAGATAATCAGGGGACTAATATGGAACTCTGGGAAAATAAAGTACATGAACTTTATCCAGATTTTGATATAAAAATTATGAGAAATGACTTTAAAACTGTCTTGTATGCTCATGATTCTTCTTCTCAAGTATTAATGCCTTATTGTATGGCAGTATCTATGTATCCATTTCTATTAAATGGATTAAAAGATCTTGGAGGTAAATCTGCAGTTCCTAAGAATATTGATTCTTTTTGTGGAATATACTGTAATTTAGTGTTTGCATTAGCTTCTGAAGTAAAAGGCGCAGTAGCTACTCCAGAATTTCTAATGTATATGGATTATTTCTGTAGAAAAGAATGGGGGGATGATTACTATTTAAACTATGATTTGAAAATAGATTCTATAAGCAAACGAGAGAAAACTATTAAATCACAAATTGAACAATATTTTCAACAAGTAACTTATAGTATTAATCAAATAGCTGGATCTAGAGGAATGCAATCTCCTTTTACAAACTTTAGTTTCTTTGATAAATATTTCTTTGAAGGAATGTTTGGAGAATTTTATTTTCCAGATGGAACTAGACCATTATGGGAATCTACTAATAAACTTCAAAGACACTATTTACATTGGTTAAATCAAGAAAGATTAAAGTGTATTCTTACTTTTCCAGTATGTAGTTATGCTTGCTTAGTAGAAAATGGAGAATTTAAAGATAATGATACTTTTGAATTTATCTCACAAGAATATTCAGAAGGAAATTCATTTTTTCTCTATTTATCTAATAGTGTAGATTCATTATCATCTTGTTGCCGATTAGCTAACGCTATTCAAGATAATACCTTTAGCTTTACTAATGGCCAAATTGGAGTTATGACTGGTTCAAAAAATGTTATAACTTTAAATCTTAATAGAATCATTCAAGATTGGTATAGGGATGAGATGGATAAATTAAAAAATATTTCTAATATTTGGAAATCTAATACCATAACTGCAAATTTAAAGGAAGATTTAACTAAATATATAATCAATATATTAGATAGAGTTTATAAATATCATACTGCATATAATGAATTAATGTGGTGGGCTAAAGATAGTAAGCTATTTAATGCTTATGATGCTGGATTCATTGATTTAAATAAACAATATCTTACTATTGGAATATCTGGATTGAATCAAGCTGCTGAATTTTTAGGAATAACATGTAATAATAATGAGGAGTATAAGGATTTTTGTTCTTTAATATTTAAAACTATTAAAGAAGAGAATTTAAAGCACAAAACAACTAAAACTCAGTTTAATACAGAACAAATTCCGGGAGAGTCTGCTGCTATTAAACTTTATAATAGAGACAAAAAAGATGGATATTGGGTTCCAGAAGATACTAATTTATATGCAAGTTACGTATTTAAACCTAATGATAGCAACATTTCTATATTAGATAAAATTATACTACATAGTTCTAATTTTGCAGCCAATCTACTAGATGGAGGAAGTGCAGCTCATTTAAATTTAAGTAGTCATTTATCTAAAGAACAATACAAAAAGATTCTTAATTATGCAGCTAAAGTAGGATGTAAATATTTAACCTTTAATATTCCTAATTCTGAGTGTGATGATTGTGGATTTATAACTAAAGTTCCAATTGATATATGTCCAAAATGTGGAAGTTCACATATAAGTAAATATGATAGAATTATTGGATATTTAACAAAAATAGCTAACTGGTCATCTGGTAGACAAATAGAAAATACAACTAGAATTAGAACTAATAAAGATATAATTCAAAAAGACTTAGAGTCATGTTAAAGTATGTAGAAACTGCAGTAACATTTGCAGAAGTTCCTAATGAAGTTAATCTATGTATTAATATAAGTAATTGTCCGTGTAACTGCAAAGGATGTCATAGCTCTTATTTAGCTAAAGATATTGGTGAACCATTAGACATTATTTACGATGGAGGATATATAGAACTTCAAACTCTTATAGATACAAATGAAGGCATTTCTTGTGTTTGTTTTATGGGAGGAGACTCTGAGCCATATACTATTAATAAATTAGCTAAATATGTTAAAGATTTAAATTTAAAAGTAGCTTGGTATAGCGGAAGACAAGAATTAAGTAAGGATATCCAATTAAAAAATTTTGATTATATCAAATTGGGGCCTTATATAGAAGAATTTGGCCCTCTAAATTGTGAAACTACTAACCAGAAGATGTATAAAGTAGAATGTAAAGGAATTGATAAATATGAGTTAGTAGATATAACATATTTGTTCAGAAAATAAATATATATTTAATATGTCTCATTTAGATAATTTTAATTTCTTAGTAAAATCTAATACAAAGAAATTAGAATTAGGAGAGGAACAAATAAATGCTCTTAATAAATTAGAGGAGTTTGTATCTGGACTAGATGATTGCATAACTCTTTCTGGAGGAGCAGGAACAGGTAAGACTTCGATTCTAAGAGAATTTATAGAGTATTTAGATGATGAGGAGTTACCATATGTCTTAGCAGCACCTACTCATAGAGCTAAATTAGTACTTGAAGCTTTAACAGATGCTAAAAAGACATATACTCTTCATCAACTATTATCATTATCTCCTAATATCGAAATTTTTGAATTAGATTATAGAGATTTACTATTTAAAGTAGAAGAAGCTTTTGATAGTAAAAATAGTGCAATTCCTTATAAAGGTATAGTAATTATAGATGAAGCATCAATGATTAATGATGATTTATTTGATTTATTACTAAAAAAATGTAGGGAATTTAAGTGTAAAGTTGTGTTTGCAGGTGAATAATCGCCTAAGACCCTTAAATTGCGGGAAACCCTTTAGAGCCTATTATACTGTGTCTAATAGTAATATATAGTATTACAAATAGAGTAACGTCTATTATATAGTAAAAACTAATAGGATTAGGCAATCCGCAGCCAAGCTTCTAAAGTATTATAGAAGAAGGTTCATCGACTATCTCGAAAGAGAGTAGGAAATAATTAATTTCCGAAAAAGGGGCCATTTTTGTTTACAGTCTCAGAAATTGTATGTATATTTGCATTTTAGTAATTTAAAATGTTAAATATATGTACAAGAATTATTTTAAAATTCATAATCAAGAATTATTCATGCAACAACAAGAAGATAAGTATAAAACTTATCTTCACAAGACAGAAGACGAAGAAGAAGTATTTTATGTAGGAAAAGGAAAATTGGATAGATGCTTACAGCACTTAGATAGAAATAATTGGTGGAAGAATGTAGTTAATAAACATGGATATTATATAGTAATAGATAAAATAAATTTAACTGAAAAGGAAGCTTTTGATAGAGAAAAAGAATTAATATCTTTATTTGGCAGAAAACAATTCGGAGGAAAGTTAGTAAACTTAACTGATGGAGGAGACGGTGTTTCTGGAAGAGTTTTTACTGAAGAAGATAGAAAAAATATTTCTGAAAGAATAAAAGTTAATTTAGATAAATATCAAAGTTATGGAAATAGATCTAAATATTTTGGAAAACAATTATTTGGCGAAGAAAATCCGAACTATAATAATAGAGGAGGAAAAAATCCATTATCAAAAGCTGTTGTACAATTAGACTTAAAAGGAAACTTTATAGCGGAATATCCCTCTATTACAGAAGCTTCTAGTGCTACTGGAATAAGCTTAACTGGTATAGGAGGAGTATGTCTTAAAAAACGTCATCAGGTAAAAAATTTTGTTTTTATATATAAATCTGAATATGATCCTAATAACATAA
>NZ_JBJDXL010000516.1:0-2292 GCF_051866655.1 Intestinibacter sp. | reverse complement strand
CATGGAGATACATTTGATATTATAAAATCAACAAAGGCTCCTGAAACAGGATGCGTACTTCATTGCTATAGCGGTAATGTAGAATTAGCTAGAGAATATGTCAAAATGGGATGTTACATATCTATATCTGGAACTGTAACATTCAAAAACAACAAGAAAACAAAAGAAGTAGTAAGAGAAATACCTCTAGATAGACTGTTTATAGAAACTGATTCACCATATATGGCGCCAACGCCACATAGAGGAAAAAGAAATGATCCTACATTGGTGCAATTTGTAGCTGATACAATCGCACAGGAAAAGGGAATTTCTTATGAAGAGGTTTGTGAAGCGACAAAGGCAAATGCTAAGAGATTTTTCGGAATAAAATAGATATAAAAAAGCATGCAGAATAATTTTTATTTTGCATGTTTTTTTATATCTTTTATTAAAATTAATAGACTAAATTTATTACAATCACTATAATTTTAATTAGAAAATTAAAATAAAGGGTGAGAATAAAAATTGAAAAGTATAGATATTGATTTTGGAGAAGGAATATATAAAATAAGTGTCAGTTGCATATTTTGTGGAGCAGATATAAATATTGCAATTGTTGGAGGAGAGAGACCTCACATAGGTGCATGTGCATTGGCACAGTATTCAGAAAATACAGAGATTTCATCTATAAATGTAAGTGTCAGCACAATATGTGCTTTAGGACATAGAGATGATATTTTAGCTAGAGACATAGCAATGAAGTTATCAAAAAAATTTAAAGCAAATGTAGTAGTAAGTGTTGGGATACATGTAGATAATGCGAGTAAATCAGATATAGAAAAGCTCATATCCAACACAAATGAAGCAATACACAATTTAGAAAACAAAATAATAAATGAGGTGTAATATGGAAACAAATTACAAAGTCGCATATGAACATGAGTGGAAGGTTTTAAAATCAAGAGATTTAAACGATGTAGCTAAAAGAAGAGTGGCGATTTACGATCAAGAAAAAAATCAAATTAGGTTAAAATTTTTAAACAACGATTATATATTAGACTGCAATGAAGAAACTATAGTCAGAGAAAAAGACGGGTTTGTTCATTCTGCAGAAACAAGTGTAATAATACTAAATTATCTGGGTTATACAGAAATAGATGCCGAAAAATCAGACAAGTGGATCAGCATGAAGGAAATCCCAAATGGAGGCATGCAATTTTTCCCAGCTTTTTATAAAAATACAGTGATTCATTTAATAAACAAATATGGATACGATTTAGATGGATTCGAGCAAAGCTGTCTAGAATTAGGAGGAATTCCTTGTAATGTAGGCGATAAAGGCTTTGAATTTGAAGTATTTCCAAAGGTATCTGTGCGTGTAGGTCTTTGGGAGGGCGATGATGAGATTGCACCTGGAGTTAATGTATTGTTTAATAAAGATGTGCAAAACTTCATGCATGTAGAAGCTGCTATAGGAATGGGAATGTACATAGGTAAGCGAATTTTAAAGAAGGAAATCAGTGGGCTTTTATAAAGGAGATTAATAATGAGAATAAATTTGAAAAAAATAATCTTTATAGTGCTTGGTTTATTTATAGTTATTTTGCTTTTTAATATCAAGGATTTAAATATAAACTTGATAGGAAGTAACATAAAAATCGAAGAAGCTTCCGAAAATAATGAGCTTAAGGTAATAAAACAAGGTAAGGCAATATCTTCTGTAAGCGTTAGAAAAGGAGATTCCTCTTCTGATGATGTATTAGGCAAATTATCAGAAGGAGATAAAATCGATATTGTAGAAGATGCATCTAATGGATGGTACAAAATTAAATACAAAGATGGCTATGGATATATACCTAAAAAATATGCAATAGCTATATTAGATAAATTTTTATTTGTTGGTGATTCATATACAGATTTATTGAGAAGTACAATAGAATCAAATGCATCAGATACTATAATAAGAGCTAAATCAGGATGCTATCCTTCGTATTGGCTTGATAATTTTGATAAAATGCCAGATCCTTCGAAGGTGGAGGGTGTGTGCTTGTTGATTGGTGTAAATGGAATGGATGAAGCGCTTTATAATACTACTGTAGAAGATACGGAGCTATTGATAAAGAAACTATCAAAAAAATATTCTGATAAAGAAGTTTATGTTCAAAAGGTTTTTCCTCTTGGGGATAATTATCCTAAGGTTAAGGATAAGATTAAGTTGATTTCTGAGTTTAATCAAGAGATAAAAGATTATTGTAAAGCTATGCCAAATGTCGAGGTTATCGATACGACTGAAGGTTTGGTAGATGAGGATGG
>NZ_JBJDXL010000515.1:0-2294 GCF_051866655.1 Intestinibacter sp. | reverse complement strand
ATCCGATGTAGAATTATAATGGAAATTGACTTAAAAACCTTACTGCAAGGAAAAGCAACAATTATAAAAGGAAAGGAATACTTTAGTACTGAGGCATATGTTACTCCCTTCTTAGAGAGAATGTCTAAGTTTACAAATGACTTCAGGGTTCAAGCTAAACTTCCTGACCAAATAAGTATAACAAAGAAAGAAGATTTAAATTTAGAAGATACTGTATTCAACAGAGTATGGATACAGGCTGTTATGCCTGATGAGTATAGTTTTGATAATCATCAGGAAGTAATTGGTATGGTTTATGGTTTGGATACTAGAAAGCCAGTAGTCAAGATCTATAGGGGAGCTCTAAATATGGCTTGCCTAAACTTATGTGTGTTTAACCCCTCTTTCCTCAATGCACAAGAACTGGAGCCCGAAAAGCCAATTAACTTTAAGTGTATTCAACCTCTAATGGAACAAACTTCCGATATTAAAGCCTGGTTAGACAGACTTTCTGAGACTGAAGTACCATATGAAGAAGAAGTAATTAACGAGAACTTAGGTTCTTGGGTAAGAGGTGCTCTAGTCTCTTCCTATGATACTGGCTACGGAAAAGTAAAGTTAGCTACTAGTACAGCTGTTGATGCGTATAAACTTCTATATGAGAAGAAAGACTCTCCTTATTTCGTAAATCCTGGACAGCCTACGACTATGTTTAATGTCTATAATGCGTTTACTGAGCTTATTAGTAATGCTGACACCAGGGATATTATGAATAAAGCAGAGAAGACGTTACTCCTAAAAGGAATCCTCGGTTTATCTTAATATTTGCTTGTCTCAATATTTTTAATTATATTTGCATTACTATTTAAATAATAAAAGTATGCTAAAAGTTACAAAACGAAACGGAAATCTAGTGCCATTTGACATTAACAGGATTGAAACAGCTATAAGTAAAGCTTTTAGATCTTGTGGAATTGCTTGGCAAGACGAGGTAGTTAAAGATATTGCAAGAAACGTTAAGATATGGGAAGGAATCTCAGTAGAAGACATACAAGATCAAGTTGAGGAACTACTAATGGATTATGATTATCCTCAAGTGGCTAAGGAATACATCCTGTATAGAGCTAAACACAAAGAGACTAGGTTTATTAGGGATAGAATAAACTATATGGACAGGTACAGTAGGTCTTCTGACAATGCTGCTACCTCATCTGAAACAGATGCTAACGCTAATGTCACGATGAAGAATGTAGCTAATCTGGAAGGAGAAGTGTATAAGTCTAATAATAGAATTATCCAACGTCAAATGATGAAGGATGAACTCCATAAGCTATTTCCAGAAATTGCTAAACAATATGAGGAAGATCTAGAGCACCATATCATATATACTCATGATGAGGCTTCTACTCCTGTACTTAAGCAGTATTGTATGGCAGTTAGTCTCTATCCTTTAATGGTAGAAGGAGTAGGAAATATAGATGGAGTAACTCCATCTGAACCCAATGACTTACAGTCATTCAGTGGGCAAATTACTAATCTAGCTTTCTTGCTATCATCACAATGTAAAGGAGCAGTAGCATTTGGAGAGTATTTTATTGCTCTAAATTACTATATTATTAAGGAATATGGTCCTAACTGGTATGATAAGTTAGATTGCAGTGCTACATCTTCACACTCTCTAATTCATAGGACTGTAAAGGATTGTATTTTAAAGGCATTCAAACAGTTTGTATGGGGAATAAATCAGCCTGCTGGTAATAGAAGCTATCAAAGTCCGTTTACTAATATCTCATATTATGATAAGACTTACTTTACTTCATTATTTGGAGAGTTCTATTATCCTGACGGAAGCAAGCCTGAATGGAAAGCTATTGATACTTTACAGAGGCTTTTCTTGAAATGGTTTAACAACTTACGTCTAAAGCAAGTATTAACTTTCCCAGTAGAAACTTTTGCTATGGTACATGATGGTAATGACATTATAGATAAGGACTACAAAGATCTCTGTGCTGAAATGTATGCAGAAGGGCACTCTTTCTTTACCTATATATCTGATAGTGCTGATAGTCTTGCGTCATGCTGTAGGTTAAGAAACGAGCTATCTGAAAATACCTTTAATCCAACATCTGGTCTTACTGGAGTAATGACTGGTTCCTGTAATGTGATAACTCTCAATATCAATAGAATTGTCCAGGATTGTTGCAAACAACATGGTGGAGACCCAAGGTTTATATCTGCTAAGAACTTAAAGCCTTATATTATTGACATTCTTGAAAGAGTCTATAAGTATCATATTGCATATAAAACTATGCTGT
>NZ_JBJDXL010000514.1:0-2299 GCF_051866655.1 Intestinibacter sp. | reverse complement strand
GAAATAACTAACCTTGATATTACCTATAACACATCTACTAATACTACTAAAGTGTATATAGATGGAGTTATGACGGGTTCTACTAATGATATTGATTTAAGAACTGTAATTGGAACTGATCTTATAAATCCAAATATCTATTTGGGATGCTCTAAGTATGACGAGGATTATTTCAATTTTGCAGATGTTTAGTATTATAGACTAATGATTTACTCTAAGGCTCTAACCGATTATGAGATTCTTCTTAACTTCTTACAAAATTAGGCTTATACTAATTTTACTGAGTAGGGATTACCTGATGGAACTCTTATATCTGACGGATTTAGAAGAAACTTCATTAACTATAATAGTACTACTGGAGAAATTTAGGAATCGTACTTATGGGATAATTCTAATGAAACATATTCAGTTAGTAATTTTATAACTACAAGTGTAGGAGATGATGGTAGTACTTCTACTGGGATAAATCCTAATATATCTTTATATACTATACCACTTCCGATATTGTACATAGATTTGTCCTCATTTGAAGCATGGTCTTGGAATAACTTTATATCTATAGATGGAAACGTAAGAGATGTTTTAAAAGCTAATCCTGCTCGTGGAGCACGCTTTAACTATTATGATCCCAATGGTTCCAATAGTAATATAATAGTAGGTGGATGCATGATAGAATTACAAGGTACTTCTACTCTTAATGATGCAATTAAAAATTTAAACTTTGGAATTAACTGGGATATTGGCTCTGCCACTAGAACAGTGTTTATTCCGAAGAAAAATTGGTGCCCTGAGGATTTATATACACTAAAAGCTGATATTGTAGATAGTTCTCACAGTTCTAATGCATCTATAGGTAAGTTTATTAATGATGTTCTTGCTAATACCGAAGACATTGATGCTACTTGGTATCAGCCTCATGCAGGAGCATTAAGTAAGTTTAAGGCAGCTGATTCATTCTATTCTAAATCGTCCACAGCTAATTATAAACCTACTATGAAGGTAGCCGTAGAAGGATTCCCAGTATTTGTAATTATACGATTCTATTCTGGAGACTAGTAGGTTATTGATGTTCATAGTCTTGGTATCTATTAGTTTATATTAGGTCGCGATAGCGAACATAACCTTGGAATGAAGTCTCTTGAATATATTAAAGATAATACTGGTTCTGATATATAGGTAGATAAAGTTCCGTATTATAAAGAAGGATGTACTGTTAAAGAGTTTGATATGTAGTCTTAGTGGGTAGAAGCAAATGATACCATTGCGATGCCTATAGGAGTGGATTTAGCCAACGATGACTTGTCAAAAGCTTAGCTTACAGCAGCTTTTTGGTAGTATGATAAAGATACCTTAGATAGTTTATTCTCTGTTAAATATGGAACTGCGGAGAGTGTTTAGTCTGTTAGTGGGTTTATAGATTTAGCTAGAAATATTGCATAGGCTCCAGTTAGAATATAGAGTTCTTTTAGTATAGATAACAAAGGCCTAGTTGGAAAAGAATATTATAGCGGATATGATGAGTATAAAAGGATAAATGGTATATGGACGCCTACAGGTAATAAAATTACTTAGGTAAATAGTACTGATGCTCTTAATGGGCTAGAAGCCTCTTTAGATATATCTTCTGCTTACAAGTATGCTACAGTTGCCTTACTGTTTGGACTTGTAGATAATTTCTGTAAGAATATGCCTTTTATATCGTTTGATGGTGATACCTAGTTTAAGATGGGATTCTATGATATGGATACAGCATTTGGTCTAACTAATCAAGCTGATTTAGGTATATAGCCCTATGTATATATGAAGGGATTAAGAAATAATAGTTCTAATCTTATTGAAGAATACTACACTGGAGCTTCTGATGCTGTAGCTATATTAGGAAAAGAAAACAAGTTATTCTTAAGTCTTGAAGCTAATAAAGTAATGGCAGTAGATTAGGGTTTATCTGATAGTTCTGGAAATAGATACTCCGATTATTGGGTAGATTTGAGAAATAAACTATATTAGAAGTATAAAAATTCTTATAGTACTCTTGCTGATTACTTTGTAGAATAGTTCTTTAAACCTCAAACTGAGGGTTGTGGGGAGTTATTATTTAACCTTACATACTAGGCTAAATATATTGATACTCAAACATATACTAAATTACATGGTAGAAGAATAAGTTAGGTTAGATAGTGGTTAAAAGAACATATTAAGTTCTTAGATAGTATTACATAGTGGAAGACTTCTAATTAGGCTTTAGCTCTAGGAGATGCTGAATCTATTAAGACCATAGCTTTGACTTCTTTTGATTATT
>NZ_JBJDXL010000513.1:0-2300 GCF_051866655.1 Intestinibacter sp. | reverse complement strand
ATGATGCACCTAGAAGTAGTGTTTAATACTGCAAAACTAAGCGATTTCGAAAAATACATCCTTATGAATATGTCGTTAATTGCAAACGTAAAAATCGACAAGCTAGAATTTATGAAGTGGTGTGACATAGGCAATGAAGAGGGTATAAATTCGCTAATCGACAAGGGCTGGATGGAATTTAGAGACGATAGAATTTCTCTACATCAAATAATAATAGATCTTATATACAACAAATTAAAACCAGATGCCGCTACTTGCAAGCCGATTACAAATAAGATGACAGAAATGGCGACTATGAGAATTAAAAATAATATCCAAAAAAGAAATCAATATATAAAGCTAATTGGAATATTTGCAGAGAGAATTAGTGGATGCACAGTAGGACTTGCCGAATTTTACAATGAATTTGCAGAGCTGTTATCCAGTCGTTCTAAGAAGGACTGCTTTGATTACTACGATAAAGCTGTGGATATTTACGAGGAGCTTGATATGATAGGTGATGAGCTTGCTGAGGTTTGTTTTAATATTGGAGCATCTTTTGTAAAAGTAGTAGCAAATTCATGGGGTGAATGGAGAAGTATATTTGATGATGATGACGATTTAGAGAGAGCTTTAGACAATGTGGTATATTTCTTTGATAAAAGTATAGAAATAAAATCAGATAAAAATGGATATAAAAGTTTAGAAGTTGCAGATGAATATATAGAAATTGCTAGAGTTATGGTAAATAAGTTTCAAGATGTAGACAGGGAGCTAGATGAATCGCAATTAAAGAAATATTTTTCTTATTTTGAAAAATGTTTGGTAGAGAGCTTTGAAATTAAGAGAGAAATTTTAGGCTTAGGAGATAAACAGACAAAGGATATTTGTTATGAATTATATCAACTTTATATGGAAGGTTCTATGGACATAGTGTTAAATCAAGATATAATAAAAGATGATGAGAAAGCACTTTATTATGGAGAATTATACTTGGGAGAATAGAAGATGTTATTTGAAAAATTTATAAATAGAGAACCTTTAGATCACAAGATATTAGGTGATTTAGCATTAAAGCTTGGAAAATACGACAAGGCGATTAAACACTATAAAAAGCAAGAATACAATTATTTTAATCAAGACTATAGTGTGTCAGATGAAGAAGAGGACATAGGTGGAGCGTATTTTATAGAAGAAATATACGAGAAAATAATCGAGATATATTTGCACGAAAAAGACTACGAAAATGCCATAGAATACTGTGAAAAACAAATAGAACTTGATGAATATAAAGAAATAAATAAGGGAGATTCAGTCATACAATTGGCAGAAGTATATGAATTAAGTGGTGAAAAGAACAAGGCTATAGATATATTGGAGGATTTGCTAAAGTACGAATTAAGAGAAATAGATTTAGATCCAGATGAGGATTATCCTAAAAAAATGTATATAGGTGCATGCTATAAGTTAATTGATATATTAAAAGATACAGATAAAAACGAGAGTCAAAAATATATGGATTTAGCCATGGATATGTATCATAAAAATATTCAGGTGAATTTAGGTGTTAAAATGGCTGGAATTTTGGAGCTGCAGTCAGACTTTTATAAAAAGGATTTACAAGATAAACAGTCAACCCGTCGAAATTTATCTGTAGACGATTTAAAAACTGTAGAACAAATCTGTAGAAACTGTGTTTTGGCAAGTGAGATTTATCTAGAAGAAAACAAAGAGGAAAAAGCTAGAGGTTCTATATTAGAAGGTATTCAAATATACGAAAAATTTAATTTAGACAATTTCAAGCTTCATTTTGATTTAAGATATCAGCTTGCTTATGTAGATAGTAACACTTATGGCAACTATATAAGTGATGAGAATACGTACAATGATTATCTGCAAGCATATGAAATACTAAAAGAAAATAATTTTTTCGACGAATACAAGAAAAATATAATTTTGGATGAATTGGCTCATTACTGTGATTGTGACCACTTTGAGCTTAGTGAGCAATATAGAAATGAGTGTGACTACTATTATATAGCTGAATACAATGTAGAGCATAGTGAGAAATGGATAGTAGCCTTTGTATCAGAATACGAAAAGGCGGCAGAAAGCTATACTAGCTGTCACAAATACGACATGGCGATAAAATGCTATAAAAAGGCACTTCACAATTTAAGTGGATGTGGAATTTTTACAGGAGAGTTTTATATTGAAGAAGATGATTTAGATATGTGGGATAGGATTTATATCTCATATAGTAAATATAAAGGATTATGCAGCAATATTGCTAGAGTTTACGATAGTAAAGGAGAATACGA
>NZ_JBJDXL010000512.1:0-2314 GCF_051866655.1 Intestinibacter sp. | reverse complement strand
TCCACTTGCCCCAGTCGCGCCGACTATGATATTTTTCGCCATTTTTCAATCTCCTTACATTTTTTAAATTTGATTATTATTTTTATAATTATATAATTTGACTATATATCCTAATCATGTAGCCCATTGTTCATATGTTAAATGACTTTGTGATGGATATTATTACTAATTGACCTTATCCACAAATAATCAATTTAAAATTTGATAATTATTGATTAAATCATATTTCCAAGGCCATTATTTTATAAATATAAATCACAAATTCCTTAAACATATTTATAATGGTCTACGTTTGCTACCATCCTTATGTAGGATATAATTTTTTATTTTCCGATTATTATTTATTTTGTGTATAACTTTTTAATTTACGATTATCTTTATATTTTTTATATTGTTTTATTTGTGTATAATTCTATTTTTATTTATCTATTTTAGCCAGTTCTCTGGATCTACTTCCATAAATCTAGCTCTCTTGAATCTATCCTTTTGGTCAAATGGTACAGTACAGTCGAAAATAGTTTTGCAGGCTATACCGTGGTCTCTGATGCTAGGTGAGAAGCTTGGGTCGTTTGATGGATCTAGCGGATGGCATCTAACTCCTGGTATAGTTATCACATCGACATCTCCTTGGAATCTAGTGTTCATCGCCCATAGCACGTCGTTCATATCGAAGCAGTCCACGTCTTCATCTACTATAAATATATTTTTTAGTTCGCTAAATGCAGAGAATGCTAGTAGTGCTGCCTGTCTTTGGCGACCTTCATCGCTTGCTACTGATTTTTTAAATTGAAGCACTGCCATGTATTTTCCGCCGCCTGCTGATGAGCAGTATACGTTTTGAAGTCTGCCTGGCATTGCTTTTTCTACCATTCCGTAGATGCTCGCTTCTGTTGGAATTCCTGCCATAGATACGTGTTCTTCGCTTGGTCCTATGCATGTTTGCATGATTGGATTTTTTCTGTGAGTTACTGCTGTTACCTTTATTAGCCAACATTGGTCACTCGCTGGTCCTGTATATCCTGGGAATTCTGGCATTGCGTATCCTGTGTTGCTGTTTTGGTCTTCTTGTACTCTTACGTTAGGGATTACTTCTCCTTCGATTACGTATTCTGCGTTTGCTATTGCTCTTTCATTTACAGTTAGGCAATTACAAAGCTCTACTGCTTCTCCTCTAAGCGCTCCAGCAATTGATAGCTCGTCGAATCCAAGTGGTGTAGTAGGAGGCTCGAAGCAAGATGCGATTTCTATAGCTGGGTCTACACCTATGCTTATTGAAATAGGTAATTTTTGACCTAGCTGTTCTGCTCTCTCTGCCATAGCCCCTATATGTCTAGCTCCTGGTGTGAAAAATATAGATAATTCGTCCTTACCTTGGATGCATAGACGGTGAATTGTGACATCGCTGCAGCCTGTGTCTGGATGGCTCGCATAGCACATTCCTAGAGTTATGTATGGACCTGCATCGTCTGGTGTATTAGTCGGTGCTGGTACTAATTTATATAAATCGAAGTCTTCATCTGTAGCTTTATGCACAACTTGTTGGCATAGAGGCTCCTTATCTGTAAGCACTGGTTGGATTGGGTTATCCACACTTTTATATAATAATTTTCCTAAATTTTCTGGTTCTGTGTCTAAAAGCGCTGCAACTCTCTTACGACTGGCTAAAAGTCCGATAAGAACTCTCGCATCTGGATGACCCTTTACATTGTTGAAAATCATAGCTGGGCCTTCCTTTGTAGGTCTTTGAACTGTTCCACCTGCTCCAACATAGCGATATACCCCTGATAATTCTGCCATCGGATCTACTTCTACATCTGTATCTATCAATTGATTCGGCATAGATTTCAATAAATCTAATGCACTTCTTAAATCTCTAACTTTACTCATTTGTCCACCCCTGTTTTATTCAAATATTTTCTTATTTAAGTTTAAACTCAACCCTATAGAAAATCAATTCGACTTATGTTATAATTCATTCAAAAACTGAAACATAGGAATTGGAGGAAAAATATGACTTTTGAACAATTAAACTACTTTATCGCTGTTGTGGAAAACGATACTTATTTTGATGCTGCTTATCAAATGAATATATCTCAGTCTAGCTTATCTAAACAAATTATGAAGCTGGAAAAAGAGCTAGATATGGCGCTTTTTGATAGAACCTCTAGAAGTGCTACTCTGACTGAGGCTGGAGAGTTTTTTTATCGTGAAGCCAAGGAATTGGTAAATCACTACGAGCAGACATTAGAGCGAGTTAAAGGCTTCAAGGCGACAAACGAAAACAATCTACATATAGCAGTGCTTCCAATTCAAA
>NZ_JBJDXL010000511.1:0-2329 GCF_051866655.1 Intestinibacter sp. | reverse complement strand
GAGCAACAACTATACTATCTCCTGTATGCACACCAACTGGGTCTACATTTTCCATGTTACAAACAGTTATACAGTTTCCTTTAGCATCTCTCATTACTTCGTATTCTATTTCTTTCCAACCTTTTATACTTTTTTCTATAAGAACTTGTGTAACTGGGCTTAGTTGTAAACCGTGAGTAAGTATTTCAGTTAATTCTTCTCTATTTTCAGCTATACCTCCACCAGTTCCTCCTAATGTATAAGCAGGTCTGATTATAACTGGATATCCTATTTTTTCAGCGTATATGATACCATCTTCTAAATTTGTTACTATATCACTTTCTATTACTGGTTGGTTGATAGATTTCATCATTTCTCTGAATTCGTCTCTATCTTCACCTTTTTTGATTGATTCTATTGAAGTACCTATTACTTTTACTCCATATTTATCTAATATACCAGCATCTGCTAATTCTACTGCTAAGTTAAGAGCTGTTTGTCCACCCATACCTGCAAGTAAACTGTCTGGTCTTTCCTTTTCTATAACTTTTTCTATAGCTGCTATAGTTAATGGTTCTATATATATTTTATGAGCTACTTCTTTATCTGTCATTATTGTAGCTGGGTTTGAATTTATTAATACAACTTCTATCCCTTCTTCTTTTAAAGCTTCACAAGCTTGTGTTCCTGAATAGTCAAATTCTGCAGCTTGTCCAATTATTATTGGTCCTGATCCTAATACTAATGTTTTCTTAATGCTATCTATTTTAGGCATAATCTCGTCTCCTTCACAAAATATTTATAACGTTATAACTATTTATTATTTAATACGTCTAAGAATTTATCAAATATATATTGGCTGTCTTTTGGTCCTGGGCAAGCCTCTGGATGGTATTGAACACTATATATTGGTAATTCTTTATGTCTCATACCTTCAACTGTATTATCGTTTAAGTTTATTTGTGTTACATTCATACATTCTGGTACATCAGTTACATAATAACCATGGTTTTGAGCAGTTATAAATACTTTATCTTCTTCAAAATCTTTTACAGGATGGTTTCCACCTCTGTGTCCAAATTTAAGTTTTCCAGTTTTTCCACCAAATACTCTTGCTAAAATTTGATGTCCTAGGCAAATTCCTACTATAGGTTTTTTACCTATCATTTGCTTAACATTTCCTACTATTTCATCTAAATCATCTGGATCCCCAGGCCCATTAGATAAGAATATTAAATCTGGATTATCATTTAATACTTCTTCAGCTGTTGTAGTAGCAGGATATACTGTTACATCACAACCTCTTTGTACAAAATTATCTATTATGTTTTGTTTTACTCCGTAGTCCATAACAGCTACTTTAGCTCCATTACCTGGATAGAATTCTTTTTCTTTTCTTGAAACTGTATAAACAGCGTAAGTATTATCAAATTTATCTAATTTTGGTTGTATACTTTCTAATGTAGCATTACTGTCTAATGTTATTATACCTTTCATTGTTCCTCTATTTCTAAGGATTTTAGTTAAGGCTCTTGTATCTATTCCTTCAAGTCCTATTATTTTATTTTGTTTTAAATAAACGTCTAGGCTCATTTCATTTCTAAAATTGTTTGGTGTGTCACTTTTTTCTCTAACTATGAATCCTTTAACACATACATTTTTTGATTGTACATCTTCTAAGTTAATTCCATAGTTCCCTATTAATGGGTAAGTCATTGTTACTATTTGTCCATAATAAGAAGGATCAGTTAAAACCTCTCCATATCCAGTCATAGAAGTATTAAATACTACTTCTCCAACAGACTCTTCTAAATAACCAAACGCATTTCCTTTAAAAATAGTACCATCTTCTAATATTAATCTTGCTTTCATATAACTTCCCTCCTATATACTTTCTATCTCTTTAACTATGTCTATAGCTTTCTAAAAAAACTACTGTAAGCTAGAACTAAATCTAGCCACAGTAGTTTTCATTATTAATCAGCTAAGTTATATACTTTTAATTGATTTTTGTCAATATGTTTTTGATTTACTTTAACTAATGCTTTTAATGTGTCTAGTGAAGTCATAACATCTATAGAGTATTCAGTTGCTAATCTTCTTATTCTGAATCCATCTCTTGTTGCGTCATTTCCTTTAGTTGGAGTATTTATAACCATGTCAACTTGATTATTAGTTATAACATCAAGCAGATTAGGTCTTGCTTCTCTTATTTTATTAACTACAGTAGCTTCTATACCATTGTTTTTTAGATATAATGCTGTTCCTTCTGTAGCCATGAAAGTATATCCTACTTTCTTCATTTCTTTTGCTATTTCTAAGAATTCTTCTTTATCTTGATCATTTACAG
>NZ_JBJDXL010000510.1:0-2332 GCF_051866655.1 Intestinibacter sp. | reverse complement strand
AACTAAAACTGAATGGCCCCCTATAGACTTAGAGCAATTTTTAACTAGTGAATGGTATGCCTAGAAAATGATTAGCACTTATGATGCTATTAAGAAATCATATAATCCTCTTAGAATTATACATGATGTGCCACATTATAGAGGATATGTTGAATCATTCTTGTTGGCATATAAAGGAGTACAAGAAAAATCTGTAAAATTTAGGGCAATAGAAGAAATATCTAAGGATTTTATAGAACAGGCTAAAATATCTAATAAAAAAATAAAAGATTAGGTAGTTAAGAATGTGGAGAAAGCAATTGACTATGTATTTAGAGCTAAATAGATGGAAGATATAGATATAAAGATTCCTGCTGGAGATACTAACAGAAAAGTATATGCCTTTGTTGACAGTACAGAGAATATAAAAGAAGTTACTCAACCATTCTATATTAATCTGGGAACAGATATGGGATAGGCTAACTTTAAACTATATATGGAACGAGTTGTTATTCCGGACCTTAAATAGAAGTATTCTAACAATAAATTTATTAGAGATTTGCTTCCAACTGTATAGACTAGAACAAACTATGGCACTCCTGCTGTTAATTATGGTCTTAGAATAAATATGTTACCTAAATCAGATTATGAATTAGATGTATTTAATGAATATAAGGATGAATTTAATAATATGTCTAAGTTTGATATGTATAATGGTTATATGGTACAAGATTTATTCTACTATTATTCTATGATTAGTAATTATGGTAGACTTGGGCCAAATTCTCTACATAAAATATTTGAAGACTATGAATAGGTTTCTGATGTTGCTAAACACTTTAGATAGGTAATTAATAATCTTGATAAAGACCAAGATAGAACATTAGATTTACTTCATAGAACCATTACCAATGACTTTATAGCTCCTATTTCTTCTCCTTATGCTAGAGTTAGTTCTATTATTAGATATATTACTCCAGAATTAGGTGTAGTTGAAAGAATGGAATTGCCATCAGAAGATAATGAAGGAGCAGAATATGATTATTATACTGCCGACGAACTGTCCCCAGAAGATTTTGAAAGAGGAAATATAAATGGTTATATATCATATTCTATGCCACCACGTAATCAGAACTTCTTTACTAATCCTGCTGCCAATAATGATGGATGGCTTATTGAATTGCCAAATACTTTAGCAGATGTTGGAATTAAATTAAAGACTAATACAAAGGATGGAAAAGTAACTTCCTAGTCTTTAGTGATTCCATCTGATATAGGATAGAGATTAATAGAAAAAGGACTCCAATTAAACTCTGTAAAAGATGGATATATTTATAAACTTCCAACTAAATTTGTGTCCTTTAAATAGGTATATGATACTAGAGATATTGAAGACAAAATAAAATCAATTGATTGTTAATGTAGTGTTTAATTAAAGATTCAGAATATCGGACTAAGCTTGCTTAGTCTGGTATTCCAGAATCAGAATTTTATCCTTTTGCTAACGTTTTTGTAGCAGAACATGGAAGATTTCCAAACTTAGATGAAATTCCAAGAGCAGATTCAAGGCCTTACTTAAAGGAAACTCTGGGTCTTAATGAATCTGGAGTAACAACCATAGATACTATTCTTACTAATACTCAATCTTCTTCTATTGAAGAGGCTACAGTAAAACTTAATGATACACATTCTGATTTAGAGATAAGTATTCTCCCCTTAACAACAGAAGCGATTGTTACAGTAAATTAGAGACCTTCTGAATATTTAATAAAAGAATCACAATAGGTTGAGGTTGCCCCAAATATGTCTGTGGTTTATGGAAATATGTTCGAAAAATTGAAGAGTTTATATGGAATTAAAATGATACCAGTTACAGATTATGAACTTAGTAAAATGAATATTCCTAATGCCCAAAACTCTTCTGCTTTTATATATAATGGAGACATTTATATAAATACAGACAATGCTAGAGCTGATGCACCAATTCATGAATTAACTCATCTTCTTCTTGGTTAGGTAAGATTTAAGAATCCAGATCTGTATTTTAGTTTAGTGTAGAAAGCAGAACAATTTCCAGATTTCCATAGAAGAGCTTAGCAATACCCAAATAGAACTAAATCAGATATACTAGAAGAGGTATTTGTAGAAGAAGTAGGAAAATATCTTGCAAGATTAGATAACTAGATTGATAATCTCGATTAGAATATTTAGTATGAGCTTCACTATGGAATTAAGAGATTACTTGATAGTGCTTTAATGGGAAACTATAGTGTGAAATCTGCAGATAATTCTTAGATATATAATATGACATTAGAAGAATTATCACAAAAACTAGAAAAATCAATGAATTCAT
>NZ_JBJDXL010000509.1:0-10530 GCF_051866655.1 Intestinibacter sp. | reverse complement strand
TAATGCTAGATAGACCTACACTAGAAAAGAGAGTTAAAAAAGTAATTCCTAAAAGCGAATAGAAATATTAAAGGTAAGCACTGTCAAAAACTAAATATAAAAAGTAAGAAATTAAAATAAATTTAAAAATAAATACTTGATATATTTATTTAATAATGATAAAATAGACAAGTATGAGATTTAGTTCTCATTTCTCTGCTCTAAAAAGTAGAGCCGTTAAGTCCAAAGGGAGGTGAAAAGAATGAAAAATTATGAATTAGTTTATGTTGTAAAACCAAATTCTGATGATGAAACAAAAGAAAGTGTTTTAAACAAAATAAAAGACGTTATTTCTTCAAATGGTGAAGTAGAAAAAGTTGATGCATGGGGAAATAGAAAATTAGCTTACCAAATAGCTAAATTTACTGAAGGTTTCTATGTATTAGTTAACTTTAAGGCTGGTGTTGAAATTCCAAAAGAATTAGACAGAAACTTAAAGATAAACGAAAACGTAATAAGACATATGATAGTAGTTGCATAATCATAAGTAATCAAACAAATTCGTAGGGAGGTTACATTATGAATAATGTAGTTTTAATTGGAAGATTAACAAAGGATCCAGAACTAAGATATATACCTGGAACTGGAACACCTGTTGCTACATTTACTCTTGCAATTGATAGAGATTACACTAAGAAGGATGGAAGTAAGGATACAGATTTTATACCTATAGAAGTTATAGGCAAATCTGCTGAATTCTGTGCTAACTATATATCAAAAGGTAGATTAGTTGCAATCCAAGGAAGTATTAGAGTAGATAGATATCAAACACAATCAGGAGAAAATAGAACATTTACTAAAGTAAGTGCGAGAAATGTACAAGCTTTAGATAGCAATAGAAGTAAATCAGAAAATCCATATGTTGAAAGTCATCCAGGGTCACAACCTAGTTTTGAGCCAAGTTTTGAACCGAATCAAGGATTAGATCCTAATGGTTTTCAAGCTATAGATGACGACGATATACCATTTTAAAGAAAAGGAGGAATAACAGATGATAAACAAAAAAAGACGTAAAAAAAGAAGAGTTTGTCAATTTTGTGCATCTAAAGACGCTAAAATAGATTACAAAAACACTCAAAGATTACAAAAGTACATCACTGAAAGAGGTAAAATATTACCAAGAAGAATTTCAGGTACTTGTGCAAAACATCAAAGAGAATTAACAGTGGCAATAAAAAGAGCTAGAAACTTAGCACTTTTACCATACACTTTAGACTAATAAAAAGTAAGCCTTCCATTGAAACATCAAGGAAGGCTTTTTTAGTAAAAAATTAATTTTTGCTAAGCACAATTCGATTGAGAACATAAAAGGACGAGTTTTAATGCTCGTTTTTTCAAATGATATATAATGTGTTATAATAGGTTTATATATTTGATAGCTGCAAGTTCACAGAGCCTTATACTTATAATAAAATTTTGCGCTTATCGATAAAATAAAAAATAAGTTAAAATATTAGAATGAATTAAGGGTCATTTATTGAATTATTATAAGTAAAATATTAAATGACATATTACTAAAATAGCTTATTGAATTTATTTTAAAAGCAAATAATAGAATAAGGAGGTAAGGTTGTGAGAATAGATAGAAATTCTGATATTACTAGAAATGTAAAGATTATTGAATGGATGAAAAATGAAATATTAATGAGTGTAAGTGAATTATTTAATATTTTATTTAAAGGAGTAAGATCAGCTGATGAAGCGCTTCAAGATATATTAGCCAATATTATAATGATAACGTATCTTTTGGCAAAGAGACTTGGAATAAGTTTTAATGAGATAGATTATAGAATAAAAGAAAAAACTTCATTAGGAATAAAAGAAGATCACAGCATAGAAAAATGGTATGGAGATTTGACTAATTTAAAAAATCATATTGAAAATAGGGAGTGATTATAAATTGAGTAAAAAACTAACATTACCTCAAACCTTGCTAATTACATTGTTTTGTGTAGCGATGATATTGGCTATCTTTGATATACCTGGTTTAAGTGTGTTAACTATCGGTGTATCATCTTTGTTTGTGGTAATTGCTACTTTATCAGATAGTAAAGGGATTTTTATATCTATTGCAATGGTGATTTTAGCCCTTGTATTTTTTATAAATCCAGTATATATTTTTGATATTTGTTTAAATTGTATTATACCAGGGATAATAATTGGTATAATTACTAAAAATGTATTGAATTATAAAAACAACGATAATAAGTTTGAACCTATTTTTGCAGGGACTATTGCGTTTATTCTTGGATTAATAGCAAACTACTTAATATCAAAGTATTTATTTAATATTAATATATTAGAAGAATTCACTTCTGTTATGAAAGCACAGTTATCTACACAAATTGGTGCAATACAAGAATCTGTATCAACTTTGACGTCAGCGCCAAAGATTACAGAGGAGTCTATAATACAAACTATTTTAAACATTATGCCATTGATATTATTTTCTAGAGCAATATTGTTAGCTATACTTACATATTTTTTAGCTATATTTACTTTGAAGAAAATAAAAAAGATAGATTTAAACGATTTAAGGGAAATAAAATTTTCTAGATTTTATTTACCGGGAAATGCTGTGTTGACATCATTTGTTTTATATATAGTTATAATGTTACTAGAAATGTTCAATACTCCATTGTATACGGATTTGATATTGATGAATTTAGAGATGATATTTTATATATTATTTTTAATACAGGGAGTATCTGTAGCTATATTTTTTGCTAAAAGATGGCTTAAAGGTGGCCAATTAATTAAAGTCACTATGGTAATTATAGCCATAGTTTTATTTGGCGTTATGGGAATTTCTATATTAGGAATGGTAGATAGCATATTTGATTTTAGAAAAGTAAAGAGTTGTGAAGTAATATAGGAGGATAAAAATGAGGAATAAACCAAATTTCAAAATAAATATGCCGGAAATAAATGCTTATATATTAATAATAGGGATAATGAGTATATTTCTTCTTACGTACAATTTATATTTAGGTGGTTTATTTTTCTTCGGTTTTATATATATAGTTTTTCACAATTGGAGAATTGCTAATCTTAGAAAGAAAGAGTGGAATAAATACATCCAAAATCTATCTTTAGATATGGATGAAACCACAAAAAAAGCAGTAATGAATTTACCTATTCCTCTTTGTATATTAGAATTTGATGGAAATATAAATTGGTATAACAACAAATTCTATGATATGACAGGATCACCAGATTTATTAGGTGAAAATATAGATAATGTAATACAAAACCTAGATTTAAGAAAAGTTTTAAATGAAAACAAGGAAATGTATACTGATGTAGAATATAAAGACAGACAGTATACAGTAATTTATAATGTTATAAAAAATGAACAAGGTAATAATGCTAAGTATTTGATGATGTTATATTGGATAGATAACACAGAATATTTAGAACTAAAGCAAAAATATGAAGATGATAAAAATGTAATCATCTTGATACAAGTAGATGAGTATGATGAAGTCTTAAAGAGTGCTCCAGAGGAAAATAGATCACTGATAACAGTTGAATTAGAACGAATTTTGACAGCTGTATTTGAAAATAATCTAAAAGGAGCAATCAAGAAGACATCTAATGATAAATATGTAGTTTTTACTAGAGAAAAAGAATTAAAGAAATTACAAGAAAATAAATTTACAATACTAGATACTATAAGAAATATAAATTGTGGAAACTCTCTTCCAGTCACTGTAAGTATAGGTGTAGGTAGAGAAGGAGAGTCTCTATATGATGATTTACAGCGTGCTAATGGTGCTTTGGATTTAGCTTTAGGTAGAGGTGGAGACCAAGCTGTTGTAAAGACACAAGATAAATTTGAGTTTTATGGTGGAAAATCAAAAGCAGTAGAAAAGACTACAAAGGTTAAGTCTAGACTGATAGGATATGCTCTTAAGGAAGTTATATCACAGAGTGATAATATATATATTATGGGACATAAGTATCCAGATTTAGATGCTATAGGTGCTGCTGTAGGCATATTTGATATATGTAAATCCTGTGGCAAATCAGCAAATATAGTGCTTGACGAGGTCAATGATTCTATAGAAGAATTTGTAAAAAAAGTCAAAAAACAAGAGTATTACAAAGGTTTATTTGTAACTTGTGAAGAGGCTATAAAAAATTGCAATAAGGATACACTTGTAATAGTTGTAGATACTCATAGACCTAGCTATACAGAATGTAAGGATTTATTAGGTATTGCTAAGAAGGTTATCGTAATAGATCACCATAGAAGAGGTGTAGAATTTATAAAGGACACAGTCTTATTATTCCATGAAATATACGTGTCTTCTACATGTGAAATGGTAACTGAATTAATTCAATACTTAGAGGATGATGTCAAAATAAATAAATTAACTGCAGAAGGTCTTCTTGCAGGTATTAACTTAGACACTAAGTTCTTTGCATTCAAGACAGGTGTAAGAACTTTTGAAGCTGCATCATACCTGAAAAAAATAGGTGCAGATACAGTAGAAACTAAAATGCTGTTTAAATCAAATGTTGAAGACTTTATTGCTAGAGCTGATATTATAAAGAACACTAAAATAATAAATAAGAGAATATGTATAGCTTATTCAGAGTCAGAGATAAGTAATATAAATGTAGTTATAGCTAAGGCTGCTGATGAGCTTTTAAATGTAAAAAATGTGGAGGCATCTTTTGTTTTAGGACATAAAAATGACACAGTATTTGTTAGTGCAAGATCATTAGGGCAAATTAACGTCCACGTTCTCATGGAAAAGCTAGGAGGCGGTGGACATATAGATATAGCTGGTGCGCAACTTAAAAATGTAACACTTAATCAAGCTTATAAAATGGTGCATCAGATAATAGAAGAGTACTTAGAGGAGGAAGAACAATGAAAGTAATATTATTAAAAGATGTAAAAGGTACAGGAAAAAAAGGCGAAGTTAAAGAAGTAAGTGATGGATATGCAAGAAATTTCTTATTACCTAAAAAAATGGCAAAATTAGCAGATAATCAAGCTATGAAGGAATTAAAAGAACAAAACAAATCAGCTGAGATAAAAGCAGAAAAGCAATACGAAGAAGCTGTTGAATTAGGAAATAAAATGAAAGACATGAACATAGAAATATACTCAAAAGCAGGAGAAGGCGGAAGATTATTCGGCTCTATAACTGCAAAAGAAATAGCAGAACAACTTAAAAAACAAAAAGGTATAACTGTTGATAAGAGAAAAATAATGTTAGAAGAACCAATAAGAGCTTTAGGTTCTAGTTTTGTTGAAATAAAAATTCATCAAAAGGTTGTAACAAAAATAAGAGTAGACGTAAAAGAAAAATAAACCTAAACTTGAGGTGATGAATAATGGAGGATAACACAAGAATTCCTCCACATAGTGTGGAAGCAGAGCAATCTGTACTAGGTTCTATATTACTAGATAAAGATGCTATGATAAGTGTTTCTGAGACATTGGTACCGGAGGATTTTTATAAAGAGGCACATAAAGTAATTTACGAATGTATGCTTAAGCTTTATAATAGTCAATCTGAAATAGATTTAATAACATTAGCAGAAGAACTAAGAGACCAGGGATATTTGGATGATATAGGAGGAATACCTTATATAACAAGTTTATCGACTATTGTTCCTACTACATCTAATATAAAATACTATATAAATATAGTAAAAGAAAAGTCTATAGTTAGACAGCTTATATCTGCAGCGAATGATATTATAAATTTAGGTTATGATAGCTCGGCAAAGGTAGAAGATGTTCTAGAGAATGCAGAAAAGAAAATTTTTGATATATCTCAGGAGAGGACAACTAATGATTTTAAACAAATAAATCAAGTTTTAAGAGATACTTATGATATGATTGAAAAGTTATATACAGAAAAGAACGAGGTTACTGGACTGACTACAGGATTTAGAGATTTAAATAAAAAAATAAATGGATTTCAAAAATCTGACTTGTTACTAGTTGCTGCACGTCCAGCAATGGGTAAGACTGCTTTTGCTCTTAATTTAGTTCAGAATGCGGCATTGAAGGGCGATGCATCTGTTGCAGTATTTAGTCTTGAAATGTCTAAAGAACAGCTTGTTCAACGTATGTTATCTTCTCAATCTAATGTAGAATTAAAAAAGATAAAAACAGGTAAATTAGGTGCTAATGATTGGCCGAGAATAATAGAGGCTATGGCTGTTTTATCGGAGGCTAAAATTCATATAGACGATACGCCTGGGATAAAAATATCTGAATTGAGATCAAAATGTAGAAAATTAAAGATAGAAAAAGGACTTGATTTAGTCTTGATAGATTATTTGCAGCTTATGGAGGGTGAAGGCAACAACGAAAGTAGACAACAAGAGATTGCAAAAATATCTAGATCATTGAAAATATTAGCTAAGGAGTTAGATTGTCCTGTTGTTGCATTATCTCAATTATCGAGAGCTCCAGAACAAAGGGCAGATCATAGACCGATGCTTTCTGATTTAAGGGAATCAGGTTCTATAGAACAGGATGCCGATATAGTAATGTTTTTATATAGAGATGAATATTACAATCCAGATACAGAAAGCAAAAATATAGGTGAAGTTATAGTTTCGAAAAATAGACATGGAGAAACTGGTACTATAGAATTAGTTTGGTTTGGTGAAGTACAAAAATTCGCCGATAAAATTAGAGAATAATATATTGAATGAATATATATTTGCAAAAAGCGTATATTAAAAATAATTATACACAATATCCACAGGTATCTGTTGATAATTGTGTATAATTTATGTTGTTTATAATTAAAAGCAAATTAATTCTATTTAGATTTTAAATAAAGTTGCAATAAAGTCGAATGTTTGATAAACTATTAGACGGAAGTGTTCGAAAATTAATAATAATTTATATAGAGGTGAAAGTATGAAAACAGTAGCAGTTGTAGGCTCTCAATGGGGCGACGAAGGAAAAGGTAAAGTTATAGATTTCTTAGCTACTCAAGCAGATGTAGTAATAAGAGCTCAAGGTGGAAATAACGCTGGTCATACTATAGTTGTAGATGGTAAAAAATTTGCATTAAGATTAATCCCATCAGGAATATTAAATCCAAATACTATCAACGTTATAGGTAATGGTATAGTTTTTGACCCAAAAGGTTTCTTTGAAGAACTTGAAATGTTACAATCAAATGGAATAGACACTAAAAATATCAGAATAAGTGATAGAGCTCATATCATATTCCCATATCATAAAGAACTTGATGGTTTATCAGAAGAAGCTAGAGGAGACAACAAAATAGGAACTACTAAAAGAGGTATAGGTCCTTGTTACATGGATAAAACTGAAAGATCAGGAATAAGAATGTGTGACTTAATGGACGAAGAAGTATTTGCTAAAAAATTAAAAGTTCAAATAGATGCAAAAAATAAAATAGTTCAAGGTGTATATGACAAAGCTGAACCAATGTTTGACTATGATGAAATATACAAAGAATTTATGGACTACGCAAAAAGATTAAGACCATTTGTTGCAGACACAACAGTTATAATTTACGATGCAATAAAAGCTGGTAAAAAAGTATTATTTGAAGGTGCTCAAGGTGCATTACTAGACTTAGACTTAGGAACATATCCATTTGTAACTTCTTCACATCCAATATCAGGTGGATTTGCAGTAGGTTCTGGTATAGGTCCTAACATGATAAAAGACGTTGTAGGTATAGTTAAAGCCTATACTACAAGAGTTGGTGAAGGACCATTCGTTACTGAACAATTAAACGAAATCGGTGATCAAATAAGAATAAAAGGTCATGAATTCGGTACAGTAACTGGTAGATCAAGAAGATGTGGATGGTTTGATGCAGTTGTTGTAAAATATTCAGCAAGAATAAATGGTCTAACTAGTATAGCATTCATGCTATTAGACGTTTTAACTGGATTTGACAAGATACAAGTATGTACAGCTTACAAATGTGGCGATGAAATATTAAAAGATTTCCCAGCTTCATTAGAAAAATTAGCTAAATGCGAACCAGTTTATGAAGAATTAGATGGATGGACTGAAGATATAACTAAGGTTGAAAAATTTGAAGACCTTCCAGAAAATGCTAAAAAATATATAGCTAGAATAGAAGAATTAATAGGTGTTGATATAGATTTAGTTTCTGTTGGACCAAACAGAGCTCAAACTATAATAAGAAAAAATGTATTTGACAATTAATATATAAAATGCAACCAAAAAGGATGTATCATTAGATTAGAATCTAAATGGTACATCCTTTTTTTAATCAAATTTACTTTCCCATCTTAGGTCTTTTCCAACAAACTTAACTAATGTAAATTTATCAAAAATTCTAGATGAAATTCTTTCAGTATAAGTTTCTGCTAATTTTGAAAGAGAAAAATTAGTTGATATAATAGTTTTCTTTTTATTTAAAAGTCTAGTATTTAATATCATAAATAGCTCACTTACAGTAAATGTATTTGTAAGCTCAGTTCCAAGGTCATCTATTATCAAAAGGTCGCATTCAAATAGATTGTTGTAGTTATCTTTTGATATAGAGTTGTTAGCATTGTGGAATTTATATTCTTCTATAATGTCAAACATTTTAAAGGCTGTTTGATATATAACTGTAAATCCCTTGTCCAAGAGTGCTTTTGCGATGCAATTTGACATAAATGTTTTTCCTAGACCAGTATCTCCGTAAAACAGTAGATTCTCTTCATTTTCCTTCGTAAAATTTTGAACAAACATTTCACATATAGCTGAAATTTCAAGTATATTTTGTTTCGATGAGATGTTTATTTCTGGAATTATCTCATCAGAAAATAGAGAAAGATCTAATGTGTTGAAGTTTTGGGTCTTGAAGTTTTTTGAGATATTGGACATTTTGTAGTATTCGTTTATCAAAGCTTGCTTGAAGCAGTTGCATTTTTCTCCGTTTTTTAAAAATCCAGTATCCTCGCATATTGGACATTCGTATTGAATTTCTAGGTCACTTTCTGGGATGTTATGGATTTTTAAAAGATTGTCTTTTTTAGATTTCAAAGATGCCATGTCTTCTCTGCATTTGTTTAATAAAGCTTCTTTGTCAGGAGAACTTGATAAAACCAGTCTCATCATTTTTAGACCGATATTGGTTATCTCATCATCTATTTTTTCTATTTCAGGAAATTTATTATATATTCTTTTTTTTCTTTCTTCGAATTCATATTCGGCTTTATCTCTTTTCTTTTGGTATGAAAAGAGAATTTCTCTTACAGCGGAATCTTTCAATTAATCACCTACTTTGTTTTTAGAATTTTGAACCTTTAGCAATTTAGCTTCTAGCTCTTCTTCTGAATATTTTCTAAAATGTTCATTGAAGCTATTGTGGTATTTAGTAACTACTTTTGGAGTTCTATCTTTGTTGTAATTATTGTAGTTATAATTTTTATTATCTCTTTTCTTTTGGTTTTCTTCCTTTTCTTTTTGTTTATTTGCTCTAAATTCTTCTTCTTCCTTTTGAGCATCCTCTAAGGTTGTTATATCTTTAGAGCGCCAATTTTCGATTATTCCATTTATATATGATATAGATGGATTAGGGATATTTTTGCTTTTAGAGCAAGCATATGTTATTAATTCTTGATTCATATCGTATTTATCAATCCATGTATCGATAAGCTGCTTTTCTGCATCTGTTGCACCTCTGTTTGAAAATCCAAGCTGATTTAATACATTGCGGTAAATAGAAAGTCTGTCTTTTCTGACCATAAAGCTATTTTTAGCCTCCTCAACAGAAAAGATGTTTTGATCATACCAGCTTCTAAGTACACTTTCAACGTAATTAAGCGGCTTAGCATTTCCGTTTTTTTGTTCCTTACTGTATTCATAAGCATATACTACTAAGTCAGGAGTTAAATTATATTCGTTTATAAGCTCTAATATTCTCATGTTTTCGCTTGGAACAAGAGGTCTACCTATTATTTTGTTGATAGAATTAAACATTCTAACAATGCTAGGGTTGTTCCTAGCTTCTAAAAGCTTATCTGTATCTGATTTAACAGTGGTTATATTATTGTTGTCTATATTATTCATATAGAATTTTTTCAAATCTACAAATTCAATTGAAAAATCAAAATCGTCTTCAACATCGTCTTTATGAATTTTTACAATTTTTTGTTGTTCCCAATACTTCCAAGCATTTATTACATCTGATAGGGGAACTCCTAAATTTTTAGCCAATGAAATATTATTAAAATTTGGATTGGCATTAGGATCACATGCTTGTCGGTAGCCTAAAAGATAAACTTGTACGTATAATCCGTTAGCCATAGGCATAAATATATCTATGAAGATATTAGAGATTATGGTATCTCCAGAATCTTTTTTATTAACTTCTTTAAAAAACATTTCATCACCTCAGATAAATTATAACATAAGACATTATAGTTTTATCTTGGAACTTTTAAAAAAAAATATACATATAAAATGGGAGGGAAAGGCGTTGGTTATAAACTTTAATAGAAAAAGGA
>NZ_JBJDXL010000508.1:0-2343 GCF_051866655.1 Intestinibacter sp. | reverse complement strand
AATTACAGAAATAATAATTTGCAAAATTATCTTAAACTCTAAATTCTATCTCTTCTCATCCTTTTGTAGAGCAAATATACTACTTATTAGTTACTGCCCAAAAAGAATTGGAATAAATTAATTTGTTAATTAGTGTTAAAACACGCACAAATTTTTATCTTCTTCTCAGAAAGGAGTTCTAGCGGACATGATTTCCTTAATCTTCGCAGGAATATTTTTATCATCAATACCAAAGGTAGGAAATTGATTACATCCATAAGCAAAGTCGGAACATACTACAGCGAGCCCTTTTGCCAGGTCCTCTGGTAAATCATTTCCTAGAATCTTTCTTATAATTTGATAGTGAGTTGTGTCTGGCTTCTTATTCTTTATCTTATCAGTTAGATAACATATTAAAGAGATAAGAGCAAACTTGGTATTAATATCTGGATTTAAATACCCCAGAGAAAAATACTTACTATAAAGCCTCTGCATATCAGCATATGGAGGAGTATCGATAATATCCATAGTTATTCAAACCTATACCCTTTGCTGTAATAGTAAGCAACAAGTCGTAACAACATCTTAAACTCATTCCATCCTTTTCTAAAATCTGCTCTAGATAGTCTATACACTTTAGTATAGTACTTAGGAATAGTAGATACTACTAGACAGTTAGATAGGACTCTGCAAGAATCCATGTTATAGAACTTCTTTGCTACTAATGTTATTAACCAGCTGTAAAGTGCTAGTTCTCTATGGTAATGAAATCTTTCAAAATTACCAGAGAACTCGGAAACGATCTTTCCTATAGTCTTTACATCATTTACAGTAACAGTATTAGTTTCTGAATCTATGGTATAATTATCCAACTTGGCTTTTATCCTCAGCGTAAACTCGTCATAATCAGGAACTTTTACCCTAACGTCCAAGAGAATAGCTTGCTCATTTTCAGAAATAGGATCCACTAATAAACCCTCTGGATGAAGGAGCTTCTGAATAGTACTATTTTCCTTTAGAGCTCTAACACACTCCTGTACTCTATCAATGCTCTTCGCATCAAGATAAATAGGAGTAATATCTTTAGTTGTACTATCTTCATATCTCTTCCTACATTCCCAGTAAGGAGTACAAGTGGAAATTACTGCATTTATTCTATCGGCATTCATCTTATCTTTGTAATAACCGATTTTATCAGAAGCTTTAATAACTATATCATCACATAGACTTCCATCTAAGTAAGACTGATATAGTTCGTCGGCCATAAATCCCATCTTAGCAGTAGGTCTATCTACAGACAAAGCTAGCTCAAACAGCTCAGGCTGAAGAACTAGCTCATGTACGGCACTCATACCACTACTAATTTCTTAGCTTAATACTTCCTTGTCAACCTATCCTTACAGGTGCCTGCCTTTTTTTTGGCAGCCAATCTATTCGTATTAATTTGTGGTCTGGACTATGTCTTCAACCTTATTAAGGTTGCACCTGTATCTAGTCTCTTGGGCTGAATCTAACTTTATAGTTTCACAACTAAAGTTAGCCTATGCCTCCTCAAGTTGCCATATTGGTTTCCCAACTTAGGTTTCGAGGATATTCAGGTGTAATAATAAGAGTAATTACTTACTCAGACGGCAGTATCTACCAAATATCAAAGCATCACTATACTTGTTGTGCTTACCAAGTCCTTCGAAGAAAGCGTTAGGATCATTGTCCTGATTTGGATTTATTAAAGATAGTCTTGAATTGCTTATGTAGCCATCAAACTTATTACTGAAGTATTCAGCATCGCTAATCTTTTGAAGTCTTAGAGTATCCATTAAAGGAGTTACCTCTATACTGTTTAGATAGTTACTGTCTAGTGTCATTGTATAAGTTCTCTGAAATAAGGAAACATTGTCTCCCTGAAAAGGTAGTAGCATTCTTCTACTTCATCCTTATCTAGGGAATAGATCCTTCCAATAGGGCCCCATTCTCTATTAGAGGGATTATCCATGAGTAAACATGGTATTCCACTCAAATTGCAGTCTATAAAGACTTTAAGAGAATCATCAATGTGTAGATTGCATCCTCCCATCTTTATCCTTGGGACTTTACTGATACAATGACTATACAATTGATAGACTGGAGCTTTAGGCATACAGGATTCCTCTAGATATGCCTTAATCCACGATTTAGGAATACATCTTGCAGTTGTATACTGATGTACTCTAAACGTAGGCCTATTTATTACAGGTAGAGACAGCCAGAAATCTTTATCTCTGGATAATATCCCTACTACATTCTTAGTTATTTCAGAGTCCTTTTTAGGGACTCCGAATCTTCGTATATACGGACTGTAGAAATCGCATATACACCCGTCAATAT
>NZ_JBJDXL010000507.1:0-2357 GCF_051866655.1 Intestinibacter sp. | reverse complement strand
TGTCATTCAATTTCTATTATACATACTAAATATGAACTATTTAATAATAAATCTTGCCATTTTTATGAAAAAATATAATGATATATTTTATATGATAACTAAAAGAGCATTGCAATTATTTTCGCAATGCTCTTTCAGTTGAAATAAGATTATTTATTGAATGATCTATTATGGCTAAAATGACTAGAGTTAGGGACAACGCCTATTGCGCTTACCCATCTATTTGTATAATTAAAGAATCCTACTACAAATGATGCTTCAAGTATTTCATGGTCGTTAAATCCAACTGCTCTTAGATTTTCGACTTGAGTGGAGTCTATTTCTCTAGGCTTTGAAGTAAGAAAATATGCAAAATCACAAAGAGCTCGTTGTTTATCTGTAAGCTTAGCTATCCTGTAATTATATGTAAGAACATCCACCCATTCAGGATCCTTAGTAAGTCCACGTAGCATATCGCCGTGTGTAGTTAAGCAATATGTACACCCATTAGTAGATGAGACTACAAGTCCCATCATTTCTTTGTCTATAGTGCTTAGATAAGTAGTTTCTTCATCGAATAGGGACTCTTTCAATTTTAAAAATCCTATATATTGTTTATCATTAAGGGGAAGAACTTTAAACAAGTTATTTATAAAGCCCCAATTTTCTTCCATGCGTTCTACATTTGCATCGAAAACTTTTTGATTCTGTGGATCTATTTCATCTTTGTTTGGTTTTTGTAAAAACGATAATTGTTCATCATATTCATAAGACATTTTGATTATACCCTCCAAATTCATCGATTATTTTAAACTTCGTATATTGCAAATACACGTGCTGGGAATCCTGTTGCATTTTTTATTTTAGGGAAAGTCGCAAATACTATTGCACCTGTTTCAGGGACAGCATCTAAGTTATTTAAAACTTCTATTTGGAACTTATCCTGTGCAAGTACGTAATGTTCTCCTTTAAAAGGAACTTGACTTTCTAATGCTGGTGGATCAGTGTCGAATGGTTCATGTCCCACTGCTCCTATATTACGTTCTTTGAATAAGAATTCTAGAGCATCTAAATGCCAACCAGGATAGTGAGATATTCCGTCTTCACCTATATTTAGAGATTCTTCTTGGCTTGACCATTTTTTAGACCAGTCACTTCTCATAGCTACAAATGCGCCTTCAGGGATTTGACCATGTGTTTCCTCCCAATCTAGTATATCTTGTACTGTTAATGCGTAATCTACATTTTCTGCTACTTTTTCGCTCGCATCTATTACGCAAAGTGGATAAGCAAATTCTGAAACATCTATTTCATCAACTAATCTTCCTCCTTTTACGAAATGTCCTGGAACATCTACATGAGTACCATATTGACCAGGGAATGTAAATTCATTTACCTTCATAGGTGCGTTGTCAAAATCAAATAATATATTGTTTCCTAGAGGCTTAAATCCAGGCCATCGAGGAGTATCTTCACCGAATTCATGAGTTAAATCAACCCATTTGTATTTTGGAGATTGTAAATCCTTAAGTAAATTCCATAAATTTTTGTCTGCCATATCTATAACCACCTTTTCCTTAATATTTTTAAATAATAAAATTGTGAATACATCTTCAAATTTGAATTATATTATTTCTAATTGATTATTTATGGTATAGATTATAGTGTTATCATTTTGATAATACAATATTATAAGTTGATTTTTTTATAAAAATAATTTTATATATTTCATATCAAAATAATATGAAATATATAAATCAAATAAAATTTTTATAAAAATTGAAACAAATTTTCAATATTTTTCGTTTATATATAAAAGACCATTTAAATTTTATAAACTATTAAATAAAATTTTATAGATTTGTAAGCTATTCAATATATAATTAAAAAACAAAATAGGGGAGGTAATATTTATGAAAAAAGGATACATTAAAGTGGGAAGTATTTTTTTAATAGTATTTTTAGGTGTGTTTATATTTGTATTTGGTCTAAATCCTAAATACGGATTATCAGCTGAACAATTAAAAAATCACGATAATTTGACAGCTGAAGAGACTATTAAATTATATGCATATTACAAAAATAGAAGTGATTTTAATAAAATTGACGATCTATTATCTAAAGAAGCATTAGATGAAGCTGGAATGTCTGAAAGGGATAAAGATTATAATCAAGATGATATTTTAAACCCTGTTTTTTTAACAAATATTGAAAAAGTGAGTTCAGAATGTGAGCAAGATGGTTTCTATGAACGAAGAATTTATGTTACTTATTGGAGCGATAATTTGTTAGTTAAACTAGGGTATAAACCTAGTGATAAAGAAGCTATATATTCAACAGATATGGAACTCGTAAAGAAAAGTAAAGACTCTGACTGG
>NZ_JBJDXL010000506.1:0-2358 GCF_051866655.1 Intestinibacter sp. | reverse complement strand
AAGACTTAAAAATGCTTTACGATTTAGCAGATGCACTTGGAGCTCAAATAGCTGGAACTAGACCAACTATAGAATGTGGATGGGTAGATCCAAGAAGACAAATAGGACTTAGTGGTAGAACTGTAAAACCAAAATTAATAATAACTTGTGGTGTATCAGGAGCAGTACAATTTGTCGCTGGTATGAAGGGTTCTGATTATATAATAGCTATAAACCAAGATGAAAAAGCACCTATATTTGACGTGGCTCACTTAGGTATTATAGGGGATATATATGAAATAATGCCTAAATTAACAGAAAAAATAAATGCTATGAAAAAAGAAACTCAAGAAAAAGTAGCACAAATGGCAAAATAGGGGGTAGATGAAAATGTACAAAAAGATAGATCAAAAAGATATAGATTTTTTACTAACTGTTTTAGATAAAGAAGATGTAATAGTAGGGGATGACATAAGCGAAGATTACGCTCATGATGAATTAGCTGGAGAAATAAAATATCCTGAAGTATTAGTATTTGTTCATACTACAGAACAAGTTTCAAAAATAATGAAATACGCTTATGAAAACAATATACCAGTAACACCTAGAGGACAAGGTACTGGACTTTGTGGAGCATCAGTTGCCCTTTACGGAGGTATAATGTTATGCTTAACTAAGATGGATAAAATATTAGAATTAGATGAAGAAAACTTAACTGTAACAGTTGAACCAGGAGTTCTTCTAATGACTATAGCTCAATATGTAGAGGAACACGACTTATTCTACCCACCAGATCCAGGTGAAAAAAGTGCTGCTATAGGTGGTAATATAAACACTAATGCAGGTGGTATGAGAGCTGTTAAATACGGAGTTACAAGAGATTATGTAAGAGGATTAGAATGTGTACTTCCAAATGGTGAAATAATAAATGTAGGTGGAAAAGTAGTTAAAAACTCTTCTGGATTTGCTATAAAAGATTTAATAGTAGGATCAGAAGGACAACTTGCTATAGTAACTAAAGCAATATTAAAATTACTTCCATTACCTAAAAAAGCAATAAGCTTATTAATACCATTCCCAGACTTAGCACTTGCTATAGATACAGTACCTAAAATAATAAAATCAAAATCTATACCAACTGCTATAGAATTTATGGAAAGAGAAGCAATAGTTGGAGCTGAAGAATTCTTAGGTAAAAAATTCCCAGACAACTCTTCAAATGCTTACTTACTATTAAAATTCGATGGTAACTCAACTGAAGAAATAGAAAGAGAATACGAAAATGTAGCTAAGCTTTGCCTAGAATGTGGAGCATACGATGTATTAATAGCAGATACAGACGAAAGAAATGAATCAATTTGGTCTGCAAGAGGGGCTTTCCTTGAAGCCTTCAAAGCAAGCAGTGAGATAGATGAATGCGACGTTGTTGTTCCAAGAGATAAGGTTGCAGAATTCGTTAGATTTACACACGATATACAAGACGAAGTAGGTCTTAGAATAAAGAGCTTCGGACATGCTGGTGACGGTAACCTACATGTTTATCCACATAAAGATGATCTAGACGATGCGACATGGCATGAAAGACTTGACAAAACATTTGATTTAATGTTTGCAAAGGCTAGAGAATTAAACGGTGAAGTTTCTGGTGAACATGGTGTAGGATATGCTAAGAGTTCTTATTTTAAAGAATCTAAGAGTGAAACTTATATAAATATATTAAAAGGTATAAAAGCTGCATTTGACCCTAAAAATATATTAAATCCAGGAAAAGTATATAATTAATAAAAAAATAAAACTAATAAACTAAAAATAAGACTCCATAAATTTATAATTTAAAATATATGATATAATAAAAAAAGTCTACATAATTGAATGTAGGCTTTTTTTGTAACACATAAGAAATTACATTGTACTTATATAAATTTAAAATTGTTGAAAATATAGTAGGAGATTTGTTTTATGAAAGAAAGTTATTTAATGATATTGCTAGAAAAAGCGAGTTTAATTGTAGTATTATTTTTATTAATTAGTAAACTCAAAATTTTTAAGAGGATATTTGAAAAGGAAAAATACGATAAAAAGGATTTATTTGTAATTGCTGCTGTATTTACGCTGCTTTCTATATTAGGTACTTACAATGGTGTAGTTTATAAGGGCTCAATTTTAAATACTAGAATTATAACTATTGTATCTGGAGGGGTATTGTTTGGACCTTTTGTAAGTATTCCAGCTGGAATTATATCTGGTCTGCATAGATTTTTAATGTATCCTGAGAGTATGACGGCTATTCCGTGTTTTATATCTAGTATTTGCGCAGGGATTTTATCTGGATTGTTCTATAAGAAAATTCCTGTGAAGCTTAGGGGAATTTATGGAATT
>NZ_JBJDXL010000505.1:0-10676 GCF_051866655.1 Intestinibacter sp. | reverse complement strand
TATACATCTATGCAAAGTATCATAACCGGACTTTTTTTTATCTTTTCAGATATTTTTGTCTAAAATATTTATTTTTTTATATTAATAATAGAATTATATTTTAAAAAATATATAATTATCGATATTTTCCATTAAATATTTTATAATTTTCGACAAATAAAAAACTGACAAAATAGACTCTAAATCTACCTTGCCAGTTTTTATTTTACTATAATACTTATCCACTATAAGATTTATCTAAGTTATTATTTTTCGTATTTATTTAAGAAATCTACAGCATATTGAGCATATAAAGCAGCTCCTGTTTCTAATGCATCTTCATCTACAGCGAATTTACCGTTGTGATGAGCATAGCAGCATCCTTTTTCTTCATTTCTGCAGCCTAAAAATGCTATTGCACCTGGAACATGTTCTAGGTAGTGAGCGAAATCTTCTCCACCAGTTAATTTTTCAAAGTGGTAGTTTCCTTCTTTTCCTAATATTTTTTCAACTGAACCTTGTCCTATTTCAGCACATTGAGGGTCGTTTATTGTTGCAGCAACAGCGAAGTCAAAATCTAATGTAGCTTCTGCTCTGAATGCTTCAGCAGTATTTTTGATTACTCTTTCCATCATTACAGGTAGTTGTTTTCTAAGCTCTGGATCAAAGCATCTAGTAGTACCTTCCATATATCCATCTTCAGCTACTACATTAAATCTAGTTCCTGATTTTAACATACCTACAGTAAGAACTAATGGATTATCTGGTTTTGTTTCTCTACTTACTATTGATTGTAAATTCATAACGATTGCAGAACTTGCAACTACAGCATCTATACAGTTTTCTGGTTGAGAACCATGTCCACCTTTACCTTTTACATTTATGTAGAACCAGTCTGCAGACGCCATTCTTGGGCCAGGTTCTATAGATACTTTTCCTACTGGAACATCTGCCCATATATGCATACCAAATATAGCATCTACACCGTCTACTGCACCGTGTTTTATCATTTCAAATGCACCCTTACCAGTTTCTTCTGCTGGTTGGAATACAAGTCTTACAGTACCGTTTATTTGATCTTTTATTTCAGTAAGTATCTTTGCTGCTCCCAAAAGCATAGATATATGGCAGTCATGACCACAAGCATGCATCATACCTTCGTTTTTAGATTTGAATTCAAAATCTGTAAGCTCATCTACGCTTAATGCATCTATATCAGCTCTAAGAGCTATTGTTTTTCCTGGATTTGCACCCTTTATAGTGGCTATAACCCCAGTGTCACCAGCACTTACGTATTCTACTCCCATTTTATCTAATTCTTCTTTTATTTTTTTAGTAGTTTCAAATTCTTGCATACTAGGTTCTGGATATTGATGGAAATGTCTTCTCAATGAGATAACATAATCTTTGTTTTGCTTTGCTAATTCTTTTATTTCCATTTTAATTTCCTCTTTTCTTTAATCAATTTATACTTAATAAATTTTATTCTAATGAATTAAAGAGCTATCTCAAAATTGATATAGCTCTTCAATATTAGTCAATTATATCTAAATCTACATCAAAATTTATTTGCGAGATTTATATCTTGTATTTTATACCCTATATATAGATATTTCCATTTGGTCCTAGAGGTATGTTTGCTAACATGAATATTAATAGCAATACTATCCAAGCAACAAGGAATATCATAGAATATGGTAGCATAGCTGCCATTATTGTACCCATACCAGTATCCTTATCGTACTTCTTAGCATAAGCAAGTATAACTGGGAAGTATGTGAATATTGGTGATATTGGGTTAGTTATTGAGTCACCTATTCTGTAAGCCATTTGAGTTAAAGCTGGAGAATATCCTAATAACATAAACATTGGAACGAATATTGGAGCCATTATAGCCCATTTAGCAGAACAGCTTCCTACGAACATGTTTATGAAGCAAGCGAATATAACGAATGCTATTATTAGAACTGGACCAGTTAATCCTATATTCTTTAACCATTCAGCACCTTTTATAGCAAGTAATGCACTCATATTTGATGAGTTGAATAATGCTAAGAATTGACCTGCAGCAAATGCTAAAACTATGTAAGATCCCATACCAGCCATTGATTCATATAATAAAGCTGCTACGTCTTTATCATTTTTAATTTTACCAGCAACTACACCATATATAACACCAGGTATGAAGAATAATAAAGTGATAAGTGGAACCATACCTGCCATTAATGGAGCAGATGATGCTAATAATGAACCTGTTTCTGGGTCTTTCATGAATGCGTTAGGTCCTATACATAATGCAACTACTATTACTATGTAGATTAAAACTGCTATACCAGCATATTTTAAACCTTTCTTTTCTGCTGGTGATACTTCTGCATTAGCATCGTATCCAGTATCTTCATATGGAGTTCCATCAAAACGTGGTGCTATGTATTTTTCAGTTACAAAAGTACCTATAGCTGTTAATATAAAGCATGATACTATTAAGAAATAGTAGTTCATTGCTGGAGTACTTGTATAGCTAGGATCGATTATTTGTGCAGCTGGGATAGTAAATCCTGCAACTAAAGCATCTAGCATAGAGATGATTAAGTTAGCTGAGAAACCTGCAGCAACACCTGCATATGCAGCGAACATACCAGTTAATGGATGTCTACCGATTCCTATGTAAATTAATGCAGCTAATGGTGGGAATACAACGAAACCAGCATCAGCAACAGCATTAGCCATTATACCTATGAATATAACTGCAGCTGTAACTGATTTTTTAGGAATTTTGTTTGTAACTGATTTTAACATTACTTCCATCATTCCTACTTTTTCTGCTAGACCTGCACCAAGCATTGTAACTAAAACTAGTCCTAAAGGCGCAAATCCTGTAAAGTTAGTAAGTATACTCTTTAAGAATAATTGCATTTGTTCTTTTGATAATAAGTTTATCCCCACAACAGTTTCTCCTGTACCTGGATGGACTGCTGTAACACCAGATTTTGCTACTATAGCTGATATAGCAATAACAACAAACCATAAAATGAAGAATATTGTTACTGGGTCTGGTAGTTTATTACCAACTCTTTCTACTCCATTTAAGAATCTCATAAACAGACTTTGTTTTTCTGCGGTAGCTTGTTTCTTTTCCAAAACGAAAACCTCCCTTTATATTTATTTATTTTAACTATTTAACAAAAAGCTTTTATATAAATAAACATAAATATAATTATTCAATATAATTCTTTTTTTGTCGCTTTTTACTAAATAGCTAATAACTTAGTTATTTAAATAATCTATAGCAGCTTGTGCTAAGCTTAGTGATAGGTTTTTCATATGCTTATCTTCCCAAGCAAATTTAGCATTGTGATGCAATATAGGATTATTTATATCTTCTGCCATTCCTACAAATGCAAATGATGCAGGTACTCTTTCAGAGAAAAATGCGAAATCTTCGCCACCCATAGATGGTGTAGGAAGCTCGTATACATTTTCATCTCCTACTATTTTTTTAGTAGCTCCTTCTAGTACATCTGTAGCTTCTTTATCATTTATTAGAGGTGGGAATTGTCTAATAAATTCAAATTCATAGCTAGCACCTTGAGGCTCAACTATACCTTTTACAAATTGTTCCATTGTGTGTTCTGCCCAAGTTCTAGTTTCTTCATTTAAAGTTCTAACTGTTCCTTGGATTATAGCTTCTGTTGGTATAGCGTTGTGACATTCACCAGAATGCACGTTACAACAAGATATTACAAATGGATTTGTTGGATCATTTTTTCTACTAACTATAGTTTGGAAAGCATTTATAACCTGAGCCATCATTGGAACTGGATCTATAGTTGCATGAGGTACTCCTCCATGTCCACCTTTTCCTGTTATTTTTACTGTAAATATATCAGGTGATGCCATCATAGCTCCGTGTTTTACTGCAACCTTTCCTGCTTCAACACTTCCCCATAGATGTCCACCGAATATTGCGTCTACCTTTGGATTTTCTAAAACTCCCTCATTAATCATTGGCAATGCTCCACCTTCAACCTCTTCTGCTGGTTGGAATATTAATTTTACATTACCGTGTAATTCATCTTTTATTTCGTTTAACATCATTGCAACACCTAAAAGACTTGCTGTATGTCCATCGTGTCCACAAGCATGCATTACTCCAGGAACCTTAGATTTAAATTCACAATTTGATTCTTCATTTACTCTAAGAGCATCCATATCTGCTCTAAGTGCTACAGTTTTTCCAGGATGTCCTCCTTTTATTAGACCTACAACACCAGTTTTTGCTACATTTTTAGTAACTTCAATTCCTAATTTTTCTAATTCAGATGCTATCAATTTAGAAGTTTCGTATTCTTCAAATCCTACTTCTGGATTCATATGAATTTGATGTCTTATTTCATATACCCTTTCATAATGCTTTTCCCATAAATCTTCTAATTTTTGGTTCATAACCTGCCTCCCCGTTAAACTTTTAATTCAATTAATTTCTAAATTATACAATTTTTGTATATATCTAAATTATAGGATAACACATTTGACTTTAAAATGACACAAAAATGTCAATAATTCTAAAAATAAATACATTTTTTTACATAATTAAAAATTTTATTACAAGTTAAATTTTTTTAAAGCATTGGAAATACTAATTTTTAACAAAATAATATTTTTTTTACAAAAATTTGACCTTATTTTTTTTACATTTATTTGTATTATATTTTTTCTATATTATTAGCATATTGATAATTATTTTGCTAAAATATATACGAAATATTTTTTTGAAATTTTCTATATTTTTTGTATATTTGCTCATTTACAATAAAAAAGACATATTAAAATTTCTAGATTATCACATTTTTAATATGTCTTTTTAATATTGTTAAAATTTAAATTTTATTATTCTTCTCGGTCTACCTGAACCGTCTTCAAAATGCTTACCTACAACCTCTACATATCCATAGCTTTCTAGCTTATTAATAGCTCTATTTACAGTTCTATAGGACATATCACATTGCTTTGACAATTCGTCTGCCGTAAATCGATCTTTTTTACATGTATCTATAGCATTGTAAAAAGCCAATATTTTTTTTATGCTGACATTTGTTATCTCTGCTATTTTAAGTAGCCTATCGTTAACTGCTATTTCTTTTTTATTCTCTATATTCGCCTTTACAGGTCCGATAATTCTTCCATCCTCATATATAATATATGCTACATTTTCATTTGGATAACCCTTGGCCTTTCTGACGGCATCGTTAGCCTTATACTTAGCTTCACTAGCAGTCTTACCGTATCCAATTCCCATTGAAATTTTATTTAAGGACTTTTCCCCAATATCCTTTAGCAAATCTATTTTTGTATAATTTTCTGTCTCTGTTTCCAGTATTTTTTTTGTAGAAATCATTATATATGTATTATAGCTAAATTCAATTACAGCAGCCTCTATTTTATTTGCAAATTCATAGATACTTTCTGTAACTTTATTTTTCTCCTTCACATAATAATACTCATTTCTACTTATTATAGAATAAGAGTCTGGAAAATCTATTTCCACAAAAATGGCTACAACCATACTGTTTGCATTTATCTTTGCTGTATATTTTAAATATAAATTTTGAAAGCTATCTATTATAATACTTTTAGTCGGTGTCACCATATAGCTATCGATTTTTTCATCATCAAGAAGTCTTTTTACATCACTCAAAGCCGTAATTATACAAACATCATCGTGTTTTTCTAAATTAGCTTTATGAAAATTTATAACCTCTTCTGTTATATCATTTCTATATTCATCTACTTCGTAAAGCATAATATTTACATCATCTACATCTATACCAATAGCTTTGTATACCTCTTCAATAGTATTTTTTGAATATGTATCTATACTTATATTTTTTATATTCTTTTTCAAATACAATGCTTTTAAAAGAGCAATCGACAGGGCACTTTCATGTAGAGGAAAATATCCCCATATACACTCCTCTTTCAAATAGGATTTTACAAATTTATAAACTACTACGCCGACAAACATTATTGCATCGTACTTTCTCTGTATGCTCCCGACAATTCTCACTGCTTTTGTATAATCGTCATAAATCACAAAATCTACATCTATATCGTCTATATTTTGTTGAACAATATCCTTTATAACATTTGCCGTATATACTGGCGCAATCAAAGCAACTTTCATATCTTCACTTCCTAAAATTACCTCTATTTATTTTTTTCAGAAAGGTACATAGCAGGCGTCTTTCCTGTCGCGTTTTTAAAATTTTTATAGAAATTATTCAAGCTGTCGTACCCAGTCATAAGGGCGACCTCCTTTACGCTTAACTCTCCGTTATCGAATAATTCTATCGCCTTATCTATACGTACCTTGTTTATGTATTTATTTATAGTAGTTCCCATATGAGTTTTAAATAGCTTTGATATATAGTCAGGAGATAAATATAAATTAGCTGCTATAGCTTTAAGTTCTATTTTTTTATCGTAATTTGAATGAATATATTGTATTACATCGTTTACAGTATTATTAGATGTAAACTTCCATCCCATAACTCTATTGATAGATGCTGTAAGCTGCTCGAATTCAATTGGCTTTAGTATTATATCCTTCGCTCCAAGGCGCAACGATTTTTGAGCGTATTCAAACGATTCAAATGCAGTTATAACTATAAACTTTGTATCTGAGACAGACTTCATAACTTCGAATCCATCTACTACAGGCATCTTTATATCTAGAAATACTAGCTGAGGCTTTAATTTGTTTATAAGCTCTATTCCTTCATCTCCTCTGCTCGCAGTCCCAACTATATCAAGAGGTAAATTCTCTTTTTTTACAAAATACTTAATAATAGAAACTACCGCTGGTTCATCATCTATAATTACTGTTTTTATCAATTTCGTCTCTCCTCAGTTTTTATATATAATTATTACATATCTATCAAATCAGATATCTCTATTTTTCATTTATTATTTTCTCTAAAAATTCAGCTACTGTTTGAGCTAGCCAAACTCTCTTGTTGGCGTAAGAATGATCTGTATCTGCAAATGCTTCAGTTAAATTGTTTTTGTTGTATTTTTTGATTTCGCTGGCTAATTTATCGTGGTGTAAGTATTTTTTGCTGACTGTATCTCTAGTTCCAACAGTTATAAGGAGCTTTTCATTTGCTAAAGCTTCTGCCTTATCTGGAAGGTTCCACTTATCTCCGTTGTCTAGGCATTCTTGCATTAGCGCTTCTGCACTTGTCCCGTTTAAAGGAGCTAAAGCAGTTTTGTACATTTCAAATGCCTCGTCTTTTTCCTTTTCATCGTAATGACCGATTTTTCCTATAAGACCGAAATCATATGGACTGATAGCTACAGATGCCTTTATTCTTTCATCGCAGGCATGAGTTAATGTCATAAATCCACCCATACTGTGGCCTATTAAAAATAGATTATCTGTATCTATATTGAATTCTTTTACTGTATTTTCGTCGACTAAATAATCTATTCCAGCCTTTACGTCCTCCATACAATGTGTAAATGAATAATCTCCCTTTACTCCCCAGCAACCTCTGTAGTGGAATCTCAATACATTCATACCACATCTTCTAAGTGCATGTGCTAGATCTATTGGATCGTCGTAGCCTGGAAATCCATGTAATAATAATGCTGTTGGATGAGGTCCTTCTCCTTGAGCCTTTAACATAAATCCATTTAAATTACTTCCGTGACTAACTACACCTGCATATAATAAATCTGGTAAAAATTTGCTATCACCTTCAAATATATCTACATCCTTTGTAACATAAGCTTTATCAAACATCGTCTTCCTCCTATAAATTATTATTTTTAATCATATTGACTATCGGAATATCTAAAATAAAATTAGTCTGATCCTTTTCGTTTGAAATAACATCCATTTTAAAATTGTTTCCAAACGCAAACTGCAACTTATTGTGTATTAAAGATAGTCCATGACCACTGTTGCTGTGTATTTTTTGTATAACTACGCAAACATCGTGATCAGATAAATACGATCCGTTATTTTTTACAACTATTCTGACTCTGTCTTCATATAGTCCAGTAGATATTTTTAATTTCTTCTTATCTACACTGTCTTTAAATCCATGGACAAATGCATTTTCTACTATTGGCTGTAAAAAATTAAATGGGACACTTATTTTATTATATGCCTCATCTAAATCGTACTCTATTTCTAGCTCATCTCCATATCTTATTTTTTGAAGATTCAAATATTTTTTTACATAATCTATTTCCTTCTCAAGCTCAGTAAACTCAGACTCTACCTTCATCGTATATCTAAAAAGCTTACTTAAATCAATTATAGCACTATACAGGTCAAAACAATCATTTTCAAGCGCCATACTAGCCATAGAATTTAAAGTATTGAATAAAAAATGGTGATTTATCTTCAAATTTGTTACCTTTTCTTTTTCCTTTATTAGGTTGTTTTTTAGTTCTTCTCCTAATTTCGAATTTTTTTCTATAGCCATATTTTTCTCTTGGACTTCGTGTCTCAAATTTGTAAATCCGTAGTAATTCACTATGCTCTTTGCGATTTGAATAAGAAGTCTCTTTATGCTCAGGGCTGTTCCAGTCGGCGTATCGTAAATATCCTTGTGATCGTTTTTCTTGCCGTCTGATGCAAGCAATATGTGCCCACCTCTTATATAACCTATTATATCACCCTCGTAAATTATAGGTATATGATAAATAGTAAGTCCATGACTACATTTAAACGAATACTGCTCATCCTCTGAATTATTTTTAGGAGTTAAGCATTCGCAATATGCAAATCTACCATTTAATAATCCGCACGTCTTTATGCAGTAGTTGTTGAAGCATTTTGTCTGTAAAAGTAGATTCCATGAAGCATCGTAAATAGTTATAGGTATATTGAGTGGCTCTATAAATTGAGTTTGTATCGTCTCTATTATGCTTTTTAATCCATCCAAATTTTGTGCTTCATAGTCGTAATTATTTACTATGACTGGATTTGATACTAATAATTCTCTAAGAGGAACCTCTCCTATATTGTGCGTCTCATGGGTAGCTCCACCGTCTATATATACAAAATCGCCGGCCTTTACGTGTTTTTTGTTTCCGTTTATCACGTGAATGCCTTCCCCCGATATAACGTAAAGCATTTGCTCCTCGCTATAATGGGTGTGCCTTGGCTGACTCTTTCCAGGGAGAACTACAGATATTCTGATATCCATGAGCTGTTTTTTGTCGTTTTCGTCGTGGATATGTCTCCACTCTATATATCCCCATTCAGTTCTTTGTATCTTCATAATTTTATCCCCTTGTGATATATTTATTATATTCTTTATTTTAAAACTAAATTGAATTAACGTGCAATAATTTTATACAAAATATCAAATCGAGGAGGTATTTTTATGGAGATGTCGATTAAAAAAAATTTTAATACATTCGAGCTTTTGCTTTTTTCATTTCCGTCTATGATAAATATGATGTTCGTCTCGTTATATCAAAGTGTAGATGGACTTTTTATTTCAAATTTAGTGGGGACAGATGCTCTATCTGCTGTAAATATCGTCTATCCATTTATCAGTGTCGTAGTCGGAATCGGTATAATGCTTGGAACTGGCGGAAGTGCGATTATAGGTATAAATCTAGGTATGAATAAGCCTGATGAGGCTCGCAAAAATTTTACTAGAATTGTAGTGCTTGGATTAATAGTTAGCACGGTAATATCTATTTTAGGATATATTTTTATGAATGAAATTCTCCACCTATTAGGTGCAAATGAACGATTGATGCCCTATTGTGTGGATTATTATAAAATTCAAATTTGGTTTATGCCGGCTATGATAGTCCAAATAATGTTTAGTAATTTCTTTATAACTGCTAGCATGCCTGGTGTGGGGCTGTTTTTATCTACTGCTGCTGGAGTTACAAATGCTGTTTTAGATTATGTTTTTATAAAAATATTTAACATGGGTATAGCGGGTGCTTCCCTTGCCACTGTAACTGGATATTTGATTCCATGTGTGTTTGCATTAGTTTATTTTACATTTGTTCGAAAAGGAGATCTATACTTTGTAAAAAGCAACTTTTGTATTGATACTATTTTAAAGGCTTGTGGTAATGGTTCATCTGAGCTTATAAGCAATTTAGCAGTCAGTGTGACTACTCTTTTGATAAACTACACCATGCTCAAATTAGTGGGTGAAGACGGTGTAGCTGCATTTACTGTAGTTTTGTATACTCAGTTTTTGTTTACTTCTATATTTATGGGCTTTTCTGAAGGAGTTGCACCTGTTATCAGCTATAATTACGGTAGCCAAAATAGAGAACAGTTCGATAGAATTACTAAAATATGCAAAAATACAATCGGATATATGTCTGTACTTATGATTTTATCTGCGTTTATTTTTTCTAAACAAGTCGTCGGAATTTTTATTCCCGCTGATTCTTCTGCCTACGATATCACACTTTTAGGGTATAAAATTTTTTCTGTAAATTATATTTTTGCTGGATTTAATATTTACGCCTCTAGCTTTTTTACAGCTATATCAAATGGAAAGGTATCAGCGCTGATTTCTTCTCTTAGAACATTTGTGTTCACTGTGTTGGGTCTTATAACCCTTCCTTATTTATTTGAAAATGGAATTTGGTTTGCAATACCTCTTGCTGAGATGATTACGCTTGCAGTCTCTATTTATTTTCTT
>NZ_JBJDXL010000504.1:0-2380 GCF_051866655.1 Intestinibacter sp. | reverse complement strand
CAAAGGGTAAGACTAAAGAAATAGCAAGGATTGGTAAATAAGCTTGTTCATTTTTTAATAAATTAAAAGCTATAAAACGACTAGTAAATATTAAAAAAATAGTTAAAACTATATTAATAAAAAGAGAAACTGGTAAAATAGACTTGAATTTTTCGCAAAAAATTGATACTATTAGTTATTGTGATAACAAATACAAATTAGCTTCACCTGTGAATCTAGTTGGTAAAATTTCTAAAAATGCAAAGGATGAAATTCATCTAGTTGCAGATGTGGATTTTACAATAGTAGATAATTGTTCTAGATGTCTAGAACCAGTGGAAGTGCCAATAAGTTATACAATTGATGGTTTCTTAGTTAGTGAAGGCTTTGACGAAGATGACTTTGAAGATTACGATGCTTTTATTGTAGAAACTGATGAAGTAGATTTAGTTAAAGTGATAGAGCAGACTTTAGACTTTAACTTGCCTCATAAGGTTCTTTGTAAAGAGGACTGTAAGGGTCTTTGTCCAGGATGCGGAGCTAATTTAAACAAAGAAACTTGCTCATGTAGCGAAACTGCAAGTGACGAGGATGATATAGATCCACGTTTTGCTAAATTAAAAGATTTGTTCAAAAATGATTAAGGAGGTGGCTTAAATGGCAGTACCTAAACGTAAAACAGCTAAATCAAAAACTAAAATGAGAAGAGCGGCTAATTCAAAAATGACAGTTAAAGGATTCGTAGAATGCCCACAATGTCATGAACCAAAATTACCACATAGAGTTTGTCCTTCTTGCGGACACTACAATGGTAAAGAAATCGTAGCTGAATAGTGATATAAAAAAGCATGTAGTTTAGACTACATGTTTTTTTTTACTTAAATATAAGTTATAATATAATAGATGGTTTTAGATTTTGAATGAATAAAAGAGGAGTTAACTCATACTCCTCTAAATTTATTTGAGGATAGTTATATAAAATAAAAAATGGAAATACTATAAATTAATAGTTTATAAAGAGGAGGAAATAAATGAAAATAGTAATAGATGCAATGGGTGGAGATAACGCTCCTAAATCTACAATAGAAGGCGCTGTTTTAGCTATAAATGAATACGGTGTAGATGTAATTTTGACAGGGGATAAAGACATAATAGAAAAGGAATTAGAGTCAAAAACTTACGACAAAAGTAAACTAGAAATAGTACATACGACTGAAGTTATCGAAAACGAAGATAAACCAGTACAAGCAGTCAGACGTAAAAAGGATTCTTCAATGGTTGTAGGATTGAAATTAGTAAAGGATAAAAAAGCCGATGCAATAGTTTCTGCTGGGAATACAGGAGCTCTTTTAGCGGGAGGATTATTCGTTGTTGGAAGAATAAAGGGAATCGATAGACCTTGTCTATGCCCAGGACTTCCAAATGTAAAGGGAGGAATAACACTTCTTGCAGACGGTGGTGCTAATGCCGACTGTAAACCTAAAAACTTAGTACAATTTGCCTTCATGAGTGATATATACTTAAGAAAAGTCTTAAATATCGAAAATCCTAGAATAGGTCTTGCTAATATAGGTGTAGAAGAAGGCAAGGGAAATGACCTTATGAAAAATTCTTTCTACGAGCTTAAAGAACTAGATTTAAATTTTGTAGGAAATGTAGAAGCTAGAGATGTCATAAATTCAGTATGCGATGCTATAGTATGTGATGGATTTACAGGAAATATACTTCTAAAGACATGTGAAGGTGTTGCTATGGGACTTATGGGACTTATGAAGGAAAGATTTATGTCTTCTTTCAAAGGTAAGATGGGAGCTTTAATGCTAAAAGACGATTTCAAAGCTATAAAATCTATGATGGACTACACTGAATACGGCGGAGCACCACTTTTAGGAGTAAAAGGTGGAGTAATAAAGGCTCACGGAAGCTCTGATGGATTTGCTATTAAAAATGCAGTCAACCAAGCTATAAAGTTTGCAAGTGGAAATGTAGTTGAAGATATAGAAAAGGTATTAAAGGAATTAGAAGAAAAAGAAAGCGCTAAAAAAGATGCAGAAGCAAAGGAAGATGCAGATAAATAGGTAGAGCTTCAAAAGGGTTAAAAAATGACTAAAAATATTTCAGATAAAACGACTAAAGTAAATATAATATCTGGATTCTTAGGTTCTGGAAAGACTATATTTATAAAAAAATATTTAGATGAAGTTAAAAATCTAGGGAAAGTTGTAGTCCTAGAAAATGAATTTGGCGAGGTTTCCATAGATTCATACATTTTAGATAGCAAAGAAATAAATATCTATGAAATTAATGCTGGATGCATATGCTGTAGCCTCTTAGCCGATTTTAAGGGTGGTTTAGAGTATATATTGAAGAAATACAATCCAAATACTTTATTCATAGAGCC
>NZ_JBJDXL010000503.1:0-2388 GCF_051866655.1 Intestinibacter sp. | reverse complement strand
AAAGAAATAACTTATCACGCCACTGCTTTCTTGAGAGCTTTACAGAATAGAAAGAAATTTGCTTTCAATCACTCTGATAAGGTTAGAGTTGCCGAAGAAATAATAGCTGCCAGACCTAATAGTAAAATCATTACTTTTTCTGCTAATGTAAATATGGCAGAATCCTTTAAAGAAGGTTTTGTATATACTGGAAAGAATAGTAAGAAAAAGAATAGAGCTACATTAGAAGAATTTGCTATGTGGCCATCTGGTTGTCTGCATACCTGTAGACTGGCAGAAGAAGGTTGTTTCTCATATTTAACAATTTTTAACTAGTAAGTATTGAATATGATATGGCCGTGTAATTAAGTAATTAATTATATTATAACACCTGAATATCTTCGGAAGCTAAGTCAAGAAATTGATATGCTAACTTGAAGAGGCATAGGCTAATCTTGTTCGGGAGAATATAGATTAGATTCAGCCCTAGAGACTAGATGCAGGTGCAACCTTATTGTAAGGTTGAAGACATAGTCCATCTTAGTTACTTATGAAAATAGACCTAAGATACTAGATCTTCCAGAGCTATCTGTAGGTATCATGTTAGGTGTAAACTCTAGTAAAACTAAGCAAATACAGACGCTTGGTAGAGTAGTTCGCTTGAATAAGGATAAGACAGCTGAATTTTTTACTATTGTTATCAATAATACTGTTGAAACGGAATGGATGAATAACAGTAGAAGTGATAATAACTTTGAAGTGATTGATGAAGCTAATTTAATGAAGGTTTTAAGGGGAGAACCTTATGAAACCTATAAAAAGAATATTCAGAAATTTGTTTATCGTTTTTAATTATGGAAACATATTATACTAAGAAAGAGTATAACGAGATGAAGACATCTCTGACTAGAAAGTGTAAATCCTTACAGGATAAAATTACTAGATTAGAGAAAAAGTTGAAGGAGGCACAAGAAGATTATGATACTCTTCTTACAACTGCAACAGAATCACGTAACTAAGTTATCAAGTCGTACAAGACATTAACAACTTAGTGTATAGATTAGTAGAAAACAACTATTAATTTGTACACGTGAATAATATTGAACAACAACTTTTCTTTTGTGAAAAGTATGGAATTAATCCAAATGAATTATTGTTGTTAGAAATCCTTCTTATTGCTCAAGAAGGTGATGAATCTGGAATTGTTCAGCAATATTTCTCTAATAGAGTATGCTCTCGAGGATTTACTACTGAATTATTACAAGGATTAATTGATGCTGGAATCATTTTAAAATCTTATAAGATACCTGCTAAGGGTACTGTATTTGACCCTAATTCTGTTCCTATTAATAAGAATGTTATAAAAGATTTTTATAAATGTTCTTATGAACTAGGTAAAGAATTGTGGGAAGTATATCCGCAATTTGGAATAGTTAATAATACTCAAGTTGGTCTTAAAAGTGTATCCAAGAAATTTGATACAATAGAGGACTTCTTCCGTTTTTATGGTAAAACTATAAGATGGAAACCTGATATACATGAACACATTATAGAATTAGTTAAATGGGCAAATGATAACAATATTATTTGCACTACAATTGCTAATTTTGTAATAGACCACAAATGGGAGGAGCTGGAAGCACTAAAGACTGATGGTGGAATTAATTATGATTCAATGAGATTGCTATGATTTCTGATAAACTTCTAAATGAAATTGATAGGGGTAGATTAGGATTAAATCATGGTATTTCTATGAATCTTCCTAAACTAGAAAGTATTATTGATGGGGTCACTAGAGAGACTTACACATTAATAATGTCAAATTCTGGGGCAGGAAAGACGTCATTTGCACTCTATGCATATGTCTATCGCCCAATTATGGCCCATCTTGATGATAACGATTTTAAAGTATTGTATTTTAGTCTAGAAATGGGAGAAGTAGCACTTTATATTAAATTACTTTCTATCTATATATTTGAGACTTATGGAGTACAATTATCTTTTAAGAAGATATTATCAAGAGAAAAGGAATATGTCTTATCTGAAGAGCATTATGGTTTAATAAAAGAATGTATGCCTTGGATAGATAAGGTTAGTAAAAAATTGGAAATATTTGATAAGAAGGTTACTCCCAATAAGGTTTATGCTATCTTAAAGAATAGACTTGAAAGTATGGGAACATTCTCAGAGAGTGAAACTAGACTTACATATACTCCAAATAATCCTAATCTTATTTATAATGTAGTTATAGACCATATTGGTCTAGTCGGAGGCAAACCTGATATTGATTTACTTTCTAGTTATCTTGTGTTTTTAAGAGACAAATGTGGAATTAGTCCTGTTGTTATACAGCAAGCTAATAGAGAACAAGGTAATATTGAGAGATTCAAACAAGGTAAGAGTGCTTTT
>NZ_JBJDXL010000502.1:0-2392 GCF_051866655.1 Intestinibacter sp. | reverse complement strand
AAGAGGTGCAATTGATATTATAAAAACTACAAATGGAGAAGGTGGAGATATAATCTCTAACTTATCTTCTAATATAGTAACTGAAGAGTTATATAGAGAAGGATAGAGATATAAAATTCCGTATAATGAAACTACTAATCTATTTACAGAATCTCAATCTACTGGAGTAAGATACGAAAATGTAAAAGGTGTATGTTCATTAAAACCAAATGGAAATATTTGGAATGGGGAAAATGGTTTAAACTTCTAGATAATCTACTCCTTTGAGTTTATAATAAATGAAGAAGTAAGGGCAGAGTTAGCTAAATATGTAAGAGGTTTCTTCTTTGTAAGATAGACTAGAATGCCTCTTATCTTAGCCTAGGGTTTAACTATAGGAATTGATAAAGAATCTAGAACTCCTACTATTCCTACTGCTGGTGGATTCCTAACATAGATAGCTGATGGTCTTGAAAAGACTTATGTAGAAACAGAGGATATTAATGGTTTAAACTATATCTCAGAGGGATTTCTTAGAAGATATACATTTAAGTTTAAGAAGAAATCTTCTGGATTATGGTCAAAAATAGGTAAGATTGCTGGAATTGCAGCTGCTGTTGTTGGCATGGTTGCAGCAACAGTTGTAACCTTTGGAGGAGCTGGTGCAGTACTTGCAGCCGTAGGTGGATTTCTTGGAACTACTCTTGCTGTTGGTTCTGTTGCTGCTATATCAGTAATGACAGTAGTTGGTGTAGCTGCAGGGGCTGTAGTTGGAGCTGTTGCTGGAAGTTTGGTTGCAGTTTAGTAGGAAATAGGCTAGGCAGTAAGAAGAATAGGTGCTAAGAAAAGATTAAATGGTAAAAATACCAAAGCTCCTAGTGGTTATAAAATAGTTGAAACTGATGAATCCAGACGTCTTACTGAAGAATTTACAGAGAGGGCTATTATAAAAGACTCTACTCACAATGATGTTAATGCTATTATATGTCCTGATTATACAGTAAATTAGCCTTATTACAACTAGATATTTACTGGAAATAAGCATTATATAGAAACAGACCTAAGACAATCAGCACTAAAAGAAGCTAATTCATACGAGAGCTATCTTGATAATAATGGAAGACATTTCTATATTGGAGATTACATGAATCTTACCTATCAATAGAGAACTAATTGTGAGATAATAGCAGTTGAAGATAATATGAAAGCAACTGGCATTAATTAGACAATCTTTAGAAGTAGGGCAGGAGAGGCTGAAGAAGCTTGGCAATATGAGTATATTGCAGAGGAAATGGTTGATTCTGATAATAAGTAGAAAAATTCTGATATTATTAGGGGTTGTTTTAGTCCATATCTTGCATGTTTAAATAAAGAAATAGGCCCTGCTAAAATTGTAAATATATATATTCCTGGATATGATGCAACTCTTATGTATGAATATATAGAAATAAGAATGCATGATAACAGCGCATATTAGGCAGTAACTGATAGATATTCTATAAATCCAGAAGTTACAATAACTTCTAATATCTAGCAAGACCAACAACCAATGTCTATTGATGTATATAGAGGTGATTGTTACTTATGTTAGTATACATAGAGAATAGTTAGAAACTTCAATGATCCATCTGCTTTATATAATGATAAAATAGTTGATGAGAGTACTTGGAAAGATAACTATGACCCAACTAATTCTGAGAAATATTCTAAGATAAATCTTGGAGATATTAATGCTATCCCATTAGGTATGTGGGTTACATTCTAGCTTCGTTCTTCTAATAACTTAAATGTTAGAACATTGGATTATTCTAATGTTGATGAAGTAGCAATGTGTGGACATCCTAGAGGGTATTTCCCATATCTACCAATGTCAACTGAGGGTATTTATAAAACTCCTGATTCTGGAATCTATAATAAAGGATTTACTAAATCAGTAAGTGATAAATGGAACCTAGCATTGCCGGATGCTCCGTATATTAAAAACTGGTTCGGCACTAGAATTATGTACTCAGATATACATGTTAATGATGGATTTAAGAATGGATTTAGAATCTTTAGAGGATAGAATTATAGGGATTACACTAGAGAATATGGAGAAATAGTTAAGTTAGTATCTCTAGAATCTAGTTTGCTATGTGTATTTGAACATGGAGTTGCTTTAATTCCAGTTAATGAACGTGCCATTGCTGGATAGGGAGCTGGGGGTCCTGTATATGTAAACACTTCAAATGTACTACCTGAGAATCCTCTGATATTATCTGATATGTATGGAAGTCAATGGGCTGATAGTATTCTTAAAGTTCCAGGAAAAACTGGTGATGCTATTTAGTATGTGTATGGAGTTGATACTATTGCTAAGAAAATTTGGAGAACAGATGGAAGAACTTTTTAGTGTATTTCGGACATGAAGGTT
>NZ_JBJDXL010000501.1:0-2393 GCF_051866655.1 Intestinibacter sp. | reverse complement strand
ACCAAAAAGCTTCATATTATCGCCTCCTCCTAATATATTTATTTATAGTTTACTACATTTTTTATAAAATTTGGTATTTTTCCCATAAAATAAAACTGGTATTATATGTAAAAAAGATGGATTGCCAATAAAGCAATCCATCTTTTTATATAAACAAATATTTAAATCTTATTTAAAGTAATTTACACCACTTTCAAATATTTTTTGATCTTTTTCACCATGTATATTTTTAAGAGTGTATTTACCAATTCTTTCAGAGTGACCCATCTTACCTAAGATTCTACCATCTGCACTAGTTATACCTTCAACAGCGTAGAATGAACCATTAGGGTTGTAATCTATATCGTAAGTAGCATTTCCATCTAGGTCAACGTATTGAGTTGCTATTTGTCCATTTGCTACTAATTGATCAAATGTTTCTTTGTTAGCAACGAATTTACCTTCACCATGAGATATAGATATACTATGTAGGTCTCCTACTTTAGTATTAGCTAACCATGGAGATTTATTTGATGCTATTCTAGTAGTTACAACTTTAGCTTGGTGGCGACCGATGTTGTTATAAGTTATAGTTGGAGCATCTTCAGCTGTTACTGGTTTTATTTCACCATAAGGAACTAATCCTAATTTGATTAATGCTTGGAATCCATTACAGATACCTAACATTAAACCATCTCTATTAGTTAATAGGTCATTTACAGCTTCAGCTATTCTTGGATTTCTAAATACAGTTGCTATGAATTTAGCAGAACCGTCTGGTTCGTCACCTGCACTGAATCCACCTGGTATCATAACTATTTGAGAAGATTGTATTTCTTTAACCATAGTTTCGATTGAATCTTCTATGTTAGCATAAGTTAAGTTTCTGAATACTTTTATACTAGCTTTTGCTCCAGCATCTTCAAATGCTCTAGCTGAGTCGTATTCACAGTTAGTTCCAGGGAATGCTGGTATGAATACTTTTGGTTGTACTATTGATAATGAAGATTTTTGGTGTTCGTTAACTATAAATTCTATATTTGATATTTCGCCAGTTGGTTCAACAGCTTTTGTTGGGAATATTGGTTCTAAAGTAGATTCATAAGCTTTGTAAATCTTACCTAAGCAAACCTTGTATCCATCAACTTCTATATATTGTCCTTCTATAGTTTTACCAGCAACCTTGTAATCTACACCATCTAATAATGCTAAGTCAGCTTCTTCCATTTCAAGAACTATGTTTCCATATGCTGGGTCAAATAATTTATCTACATCAATATCTTTAGCTAATTCAAATCCTATCTTGTTACCAAATGCCATCTTAGCTATAGCTTCTCCAAGTCCACCATAACCTAGAGCATATGAAGCAAGAACTTTCTTAGCTTGAGTTAATTCTCTTACTTTATCTAAGTTTTTCTTTAATACATCAAAATCAGGTATTCCACTTTCTAATCTAGGAGTGCTTATAACTACTAAAGTAGATCCTGCTTTTTTGAATTCTGGAGATACAACATATTCTGCATCTACTGTATCAACAGCAAATGAAACTAATGTTGGAGGTACATTTATATGTTCGAATGTACCAGACATACTGTCTTTACCACCTATTGCAGGTATTTCAAATTCTTTTTGTGCATAGTAAGCACCAAGCAATGCAGCAAATGGTTTACCCCATTTAGTTGAGTCTTTACCTAATTTTTCAAAGTATTCTTGGAAAGTTAATCTTGTAGTTTTGTAATCTCCACCAACTGCAACTAATTTACAGATTGATTCTACAACTGCGTATAATGCACCGTGGAATGGACTCCATTTTCCTATTTTAGGATTGTATCCAAATGTCATTATTGATGAAGTTGTAGTTTTTCCACCAAGTACTGGTATTTTAGCAACCATACCTTGGATAGGAGTTCTTTGATATTTACCACCAAATGGAAGTAATACTGTATTAGATCCTATAGTGTTATCAAATTTTTCAACTAAACCTTTTTGAGAGCATACATTTAAGTCTTTTAATACGCTATCAAATTTATCTGAAATAGTTTCGCCTTCTACTTTTAATTTTCCAGTGTTGAAGAAAGTATTTTCTTCGTCTACTTTTGCAACGTGTACATCTGTTTGTTGTTTCTTACCATTTGTATCAAGGAAAGCTCTGTTTAAGTCAACTATAGTTTTTCCATTCCAGAACATTCTTAAATATCCTGTATCAGTAACTGTAGCAACATGAGTTGCTTGTAAGTTTTCAAGTCCAGCAAGTTCTATAAATCTGTCTTTGTTTTCAGCAGCTATAGCACAAGCCATACGTTCTTGTGATTCTGATATAGCAAGTTCAGTACCATCAAGTCCGTCGTATTTCTTAGGTACTAAGTCTAGGTTTATGTCTAAGCTTTCTGCTATTTCACCTATAGCAACTGAAA
>NZ_JBJDXL010000500.1:0-2407 GCF_051866655.1 Intestinibacter sp. | reverse complement strand
TTAAGCTTTGAAATTGAGTTAAGAATACCTGTAGATTTAGAATTAAACTCTTCTAATGTAATCCGACCCTTCTTTTTTGAATCTTTACCAGAATAAACATTACCAATTCCAATAGATTCTGCCATTTTAATATTATTAGAGAAAGTAATAATCTTAGAATTAGGTCTAGCTTCTATAATTCTTCTAGTTACTTCTAATTTTTTAGGATGATTATTAATAAAAGACTTTCTTTGTTGTAACACTCTCATAAATGATGTGGCATGGTAAGTAATAGCTTTGAATATGTTTTTACGCTTTTCCTCATCATTTGGACACATTTCCTTACTAAGGTGGTATCTATATTTAAAACCGCCAGGGCCAAGACAGGAGTTTACTTTATCCCAATCAAAGTCAAAAAACTCAAAATCAGTAGTAAATTGTTTATTTAATTCTTTATATTCTTCAATATTATCAACATCAAGAATTACTTGATATTCAACATAATCAGAGATCCATCCATTAGCTTTAGCCTCAATGATAGATACTTCATCAATTACTGGACAATATTTATTAATAAGTTGATGCTTACCATCAAGTCTTTCAAATGTAGCAGTAAGTCCTAATATATATTTATATTTTACTTTATCAAAAACCCGTTGAAAAGTATCTGCTCCATAGCGATGCTCTTCATCCAATACTAATATATCAGTAGTCCACGAATGTTTAATTATTGTATTAATAACTTGAACGTCAGCATTAAACTCTATTCCCCATTCATCTAATTGAACTCTCCATTGTTCTTTTAAATTATCAGTTGGAACTACTACTAATATTCTTAGATTAGGATATTTATCTAAAACAGATCTTAAACATTTAAGTGCTGTTACTGTCTTACCACATCCTGTAGGTTGAATTAGTGTACCACAGCATCTATTCTTTATCCATTTTACTCTTGCTATCTCTTGTCTTTCATCTCTGGTCATATTCTATCAATAAAAGAACACAGAATACCAATATAGTATTCTGTGTTTATATATAAATTAAGCATTAACTACCTCATCAAGACTAATTCCTCTATTTTCAGCAACCATTCTAAGCTGCCTCATCCTTTCCTCCCACTGTTCGATGTGGAACATTACTTCATTCTCAAGCTTAAACAATACCTTGTTGCGGAGAACTGTTAATTGGTCAGTGGTTAGATCAAAATACTTCTTAGGCTTAAGATTAACCATTGCTCTAAGTTCATTAAAGTTAAGTCCTGTCGGTTTAACTGTCAGCCTTATAGTATTCTTTATATTGAGATGCTCCTTAATTACTTCAAGTTTGCTTCTAGTATTTCCATCTTTATCCTTCTCATCAAACTCCTTCATTTCAGCTGGAGTAAGATATACTCCCATATTCAGAATGAAGCTAAAGGTAATGTGCTTGTTATCAAACCAACCCAATTGGTCTAGACATCCATCTAAAACTTCTTTAATGGAAATTCTCTCAAACTCTCTAGGAAGACCTCCAGTGCAAGACGCAATAGATATATTATTCAATTCGTTTGATGGGAAATCTTCTTTATGTGCATTCATATACGCACGCAAATCCTGAAAATATAGATGTCTCGGATAAGGTTTATTATCTGCACATATTGTACCATGTTCTAACTTACGAAGGAACAATTCAACGTTACATTTTCTACGTTGCTCATCTATAATTTGCAACAATACATATCTTCCAGGATTTATTTTATCTGTACTATGTAACATAGACTCACAGTGGCTATAGAAGGTTTTCAACTGTTCAGGTGTAGCATCCACCAGACGTATTTCCTCCTGAGTTCCATCTGCTTTTCTAGCAAGTTTCCATACAAATGATTTAATGTCGTTATTTTTAGCCTCTATAGCTTCCGTAAGTTTTTCTCTCATTACGTTCATAAAATGTCTTTCTTCATATTGATAAAATTTTAAAATTGATCTTACATTACATATTCATAGTTTTTAGATCTAGGTTTATGTATAAACTTAATAAATTGAACTCCATTATAGGCATACGGAATCATTTTATTTCCATCAAACCAAGTGTCCACCCCTGCCTTAACTTCTATGAAATTTAAATACCCAACTTCATCTAGTTCTATATTTCTATGATTCCAGTTGGGGTATCTAGTACACATAATATACCTAGAATCCTTAGCTACGTCTACATCTAAACACTCAAATACATAGGTAATATAACCAAGTACATCTTTCTCCTTAGCTACTAGCTTTGCTAGAACTGTCATTCCTAAATTCCTCGTAGTAGATACATCCATATGCTGCAAAATTAGACGAGCATTTCTTGATCTCTGAGAAGCAGGGATATTTCTTACACGAGTCACATGACCTGTTTGGGAACTTCAGCTTAACACCAAACTTATCTTTCTCCAAAGAGCTTACTTTAA
>NZ_JBJDXL010000499.1:0-2414 GCF_051866655.1 Intestinibacter sp. | reverse complement strand
GCGAGTATATGAATAATCCTACCGTGAATGTATAAATTAGAGGAACTTAAAAAGAAGGGAGATAATTTAGTTGCAGTAGATAAGGACGGCAAAGAATTTGACATTACTGATTATTCTATAGAAGAATCTACTGAAAATGGAATTTAGGCATTTACTCCAACTGTTACAATAGAGGGAAATAAAATACCTCTAGAATAGTTATTTAGAGAATATAGTATAAAAACTAAATAGAATGCTATTGTTCCAAAGTATAATGAAGGAGATAGATTAGTTATTGATACTGGTAATGTAATAATTACTAAAGTTGATGATAAGAACTATACAGTAACTGACCTAGATGGAAATAATGAGCAAGTAATATCTATAGAAGATTTACATAATAGGTTTAAGGATTATTATAAAGAACCAGATCCAGAACCAGAAAATGATACACCACCTTCTGTCATGGGTAATACTGGAACTTTATAGGATAGAGTAGAAGATGTTACAGATAATAATGCTAAAGACGAACCAAGAAGAACTACTAATAGAAATGATGTTAGGCAAGTAAATCACTTACTATACACATTCAATACTTTTGCTCCTGGGATAGTAGAAGAAAACGGTATGCCTAAGTTTGATGGCCCATAGGAGAAATTTGATGCTAGAATTGATAATGGTGTTGGATTAATGAAATTGTTTAAGACATGGGATTACAAAACTATTATAGAAACTCTGGCCAAATTAAATAATGCTTTTAAGGATGGAGATATTGATACTATTAGAGACCTTTTACACTTAGAGGATTCTGATATAATTAATATTAGGTATGGTATAAAGAGTACTGCAGGACGTTTAAACGGTGATAAGAAATTATTTAATAGATTTGACCAATCTGAGAATGAGAAAGCCCTTTTTATAGAATCTGATGATACAGAGGCTGATAAGAAGATGCGTAAAACTTTATCAGCATTAATATTCGTAAATGGGGTTCCAAAATTGGAATTATCATTAGCATCTATTAATTCTCCACTTACTCTAATGTACTTAGATGATTTTAATAAAGTAGGAGAATTCTTTGATAATGAAACAAAAGGAACTAATACTTATGATAAAATAAATGAAGTCATTAATTAGTTTGGTAATGATCCATATTATAGTGACTTGATTGACTTGTTTAAATTCTGGGAATTTACTTCAAATGGATGGTTTATGCTTCCAGAAGGTTTTAAACTAGAAACTAAATTAGGACCTTAGTTATTAAAAGAAAAAGGTAAAAATTAGACTAATGGTAGTTATTAGTATAATTTTAAACTCACAGATATTGAAGAGTTTGCTAAGAATCCATAGCTTCATATATCTTCTGTATTCTTATCTAAGGATGGATATAATGGGCTTGTAAATACCGCACATCCATTTGTTCTTATATCTGATTCCAATAAGTACACAACTGATGATGAGTTAGTTGAACAGTGGAGATTGTAGCAAAATCCTGATTATTCTGGTCGAAAAAGTGTAAGTCTTGTTTATGTAATTCCGCCTCATGCTAAGGCTTCTGATTGGATTATAAACTAGGAAAGTTTATACCAGAATGCAGCTGGGAAAAATAATCCTATATATGATTTAGGTAATGATTTTACAGCTTATAGAGTATTGCAATCATTACAGAAGTCTGGAAAATTTGATTAGTTTAAGAGTTTAGATGGACTTAAACCAGAAGTATTAAGTTTACTTAAAGAATTAAATACAATAGAAGAGAATCTAAGTTAGTAGACACCAGTATTTGATAAGAATGTAATTATTAATGGATAGACTTAGGAAGACTTCTATAAATCTGAATTAAAAAAGTCTGGAGAAAAAAGAGCAAAATATAATACTATTTACTTAACATAGAAACAAGTTTTAGATAGAGCAATTACAACGGATAGTCCAGATATTACTAAAGGACATAATAATAGATAGCTTCTAGCTAAATATGTAACAAGCATTGTTTATTTAAGAGGATTTAGGAAAAATGGAGAAGACTCATTACTTCATAGTAATCAAATTTCTAAATTACTATCAGATTTGGATGAGACACTTGGTGAGGATTTTATGGTCTTTTTCAAACCTAGGTATAGTGACTAGAATGTAGGCCCATTTGCTAAAGTTAGAACCACAGATAAATATTCTATAAAAACTCCTTCTGGAATTAATTCTCAATTCTAGATAAATGCTAAAGTTACTACTTCTGTATTCTAGTCAGAGGATTTATATAAGCACATACATGAATTTTTAGGTGATATATATTTTGATGGACGAGTTTGGAAAATAAAAAATCCTTCTACTACTTATACTGAATAGGGAAAGTATTTAGAAGCTGACAGTTCTAATAATCCTACAATATCAGAAAAAGTAATGGCTAGATATAAGTCTTATTTTGATAAAGGCTATTT
>NZ_JBJDXL010000498.1:0-10917 GCF_051866655.1 Intestinibacter sp. | reverse complement strand
CCTTAAAATAGATACAACAAATGTATTATTCATTTTAGGTGGAGCCTTTGATCGAATTGAAAAAATAATCCAAAGACGTGGAGAAACTAAGACTCTTGGATTTGGAGCCAAAATAGAAAGTAAAAAGAATGTAGACTTAGGAAAGATATATTCAAAAGTTCTTCCTGAAGATTTATTAAAATACGGTATAATACCAGAATTTATAGGAAGAATACCAGTCGTTGCAACACTAGAATTACTAGATGAAGATGCTTTAATGAGAATATTACAAGAACCAAAAAATGCTTTGGTAAAACAATTTAAGAAATTATTAGAGCTTGACAATGTAGAATTAGAGTTTGAAGACGATGCATTAAGAGCTATTGCTAAAAAAGCTATAGAAAGAAATACAGGTGCTAGAGGACTTAGAAGTATCGTTGAAAATGTTATGATGGAAACTATGTATGAAGTTCCATCTAGAGACGATATCAAAAAAGTAATCATTACTAAGAAATCTGTAGAAGGAGATAGTGATCCAGTAATAGTACTTAAAAACCATGAAGAAAGTGCATAAATATTGCATAATTGAAAAATAAAGTGCATATGTATTGCGTGCATAAATTAAGTTTAAAAAAAGGAGCTTGTTTAGCTCCTTTTTTAAATTTTGTTTTCTAATGAATAAATTAAACAAATATAAGGAAAAAATAAGGGTATATTTCTATTTATGTTGAAAATTGAACTTCGTAAATATATAATATAAAAAGCACTATAAAAAGTGTTTGTTTAATATACATTATAGAAAATGCTTTAAGGAGTGAAAATTGTGGAAGATAAATATACTAAGATAGAACGTAAATTACCATTAATTCCTCTAAGAGGACTAGCAATTTTTCCATATATGATATTGAATTTTGATATAGGCAGAGATATTTCAATAAGAGCTTTAGATGAAGCTATGATGACAGATGAATTGATATTTTTAACATCACAAAAGGAAGTTGAAGTTGATGAGCCTACAGAAGATGATTTTTATCATGTTGGAACAATTTGTAAAGTAAAGCAAATGATAAAATTACCTGGGGACACAGTTCGTGTTTTAGTTGAAGGTATATCAAGAGCTAAAATAAAAGAAGTTAATCAAGATGCAGGATTTTTTGAAGCTGTTGTCGATGAAATTATATATAATCAAAATGAAAGTGAAAACGATGTAGAAGTCCAAGCTTTAGTTAGAAATGTTTTAGACTCTTTTGAAGAATATATAAATATAGGAAATAGAGTTTCTCCTGAAATACTTGTTTCACTAGAAGAAATAGAGAATGCAGATAGATTTGTAGATACTATTGCCTCTAATATATATTTAAAACCAGAGCAAAAACAACAAATACTAGAAGAATTTGATATAACAAAGAGATTGGAGCTTTTATATTCAATTTTATTAGAAGAAATTGATATATTAAAAATTGAAAAGAAAATAACTCTAAGAGTTAAAAAACAAATGAATAAGGTTCAAAAAGAATACTATTTAAGAGAACAGCTTAGAGCTATACAAAAGGAATTAGGTGAAGAAGAAGACATAAATTCTGAAGCAGAAGAGTACAGAATTAAGCTTAAAAAGATAAAAGCGCCTAAAGATACAAAGGCTAAAATAAATAGAGAAATAGACAAATTCTCTAAAATATCACCTGCTTCACCAGATATATCTGTAAGTAGAAACTATCTAGATACTATATTCTCATTACCATGGAATAAAGAAACTAGAGATAAACTAGACATCAAAAAGGCTAGAGAAATACTAGATCAAGATCACTATGGTATGGATAAAGTAAAAGAAAGAATACTAGAATTCTTAGCAGTAAGAACTTTATCTAAATCATTAAAAGGACCGATAATCTGCTTAGTTGGGCCTCCAGGTGTAGGTAAAACATCTATAGCAAAATCTATTGCAACTGCAATGAACAGAAAATTCGTGAGAATTTCTCTTGGTGGTGTAAGAGATGAGGCTGAAATAAGAGGTCATAGAAGAACCTATGTTGCAGCTATCCCAGGTAGAATTATAAATGGTGTAAAAGAAGCTGAAACTAAAAACCCTGTTTTCTTACTAGATGAAATAGACAAGATGGCATCTGACTACAAGGGTGATGTTGCGTCTGCTATGCTAGAGGTTCTAGACCCAGAACAAAACAAAAACTTCGTAGACCACTATCTAGAAATACCATTTGATTTATCTAAGATACTATTTATAACTACTGCAAATAGCTTGAGCACAATACCAGGTCCACTACTTGACAGAATGGAAATAATAGAATTATCTGGTTATATCGAAGAAGAAAAATTAAACATAGCTCAAAAATACTTAGTTAAAAAGCAAATAGCTGAAAATGGTCTTTCAGAAGGCTTTGTTAAAATAGACGATGCTACTATGAGAGACATCATAAACTACTATACTAGAGAAGCTGGTGTCAGAAATCTAGAAAGAACTATAGGAAAGATATGCAGAAAAATAGCTAAAAAATACGTTGAAGATCCAAGCTTAACTGAAGTTGTAGTTAAGAAGGAGGATCTAGAAGAATACCTAGGAAAAGACAAGTATACATTTGATTTAGCTGGAGCTAAGCCAGAAGTAGGAATGGTTACAGGGCTTGCATGGACTGCAGTTGGAGGAGTAACTCTAAATGTCGAAGTAAATGTATTAAAAGGTAAAGGACAAATTGTATTAACTGGTCAATTAGGTGATGTAATGAAGGAATCTGCTCAAACTGCTATTTCTTATATTAGATCAATATCAGATAAATACAATATTCCTGATGATTTCTATCAAACTGAGGATATTCACATTCATATTCCAGAGGGAGCTACACCTAAGGATGGACCATCAGCAGGTGTTACAATGGCTACAGCTGTATTATCTGCTTTAACTAAAATCCCTGTAAGATGCGATGTAGCTATGACAGGTGAAATAACTCTAAGAGGTAGAGTGCTACCAGTTGGAGGAGTTAAAGAAAAATTACTTGCTGCACATAGAGCTGGAATCAAGAAGGTTTTACTTCCAAAGGATTGTGAAGCTGACTTAGATGAAATACCACAAAATGTAAAGGATCAAATGGAATTTGTATTAGTTAAACACTTAGATGAAGTACTAGAACATGCTCTAGTAAAAGATGGTGATAAAAATGAAGATTAGAAATTCAGAAATAAAAATGAGTGCTACAAAAAGACATCAGTATCCAGCTGAAGGTCTACCAGAAATAGCTCTAGTAGGTAGATCTAATGTTGGAAAGTCTTCTTGCGTAAATGCACTGTTAAATAGAAGAAATTTCGCGAGAACTAGTCAAACTCCAGGAAAGACTAGAACTATAAATTTCTATTTGATAAATGACGAATTTTACTTTGTAGACCTTCCAGGATATGGATATGCCAAGGTTGCAAAATCAGAAAAAGATAAATGGGGAAGTATAATGGAAACTTATCTAGAAAATAGGGATGAATTATGCGCTATTTTCTTATTAGTAGATATTAGACATGAACCAACAAACGACGATGTAATGATGTATGAATGGATAAAACACTTTGGCTATGAATGCGTTGTAATAGCTACAAAGGCAGATAAAATAGCTAGAGGAAAATATCAAAAGAATATAAGCATTATAAGAAAGAAACTACAGCTAGAAAAAGACGAAAAGGTAATTCCTCTATCAGCAACTAAGAAAACAGGTGTTGAAGAGGTTTGGGCTGAAATAGTTGAACAATATACTAAAAATGGATATGAAATAACTGTAGATTAGATATTAAAATATAGAGAACCTATGATGTAGGATAATTAACACTACAAAATAGGTTCTTTTTTTGTAACAAAAATAAGACCAAATAAATATCTTAATATAGAGCTTTTTTAGGAGGTATTTGTTTATGGCAGGAAAAATAAGAAAGATGTTTCCAGGGGGAAACACATCTAATGGTTTTTATTCATTTTTTGATTATATAATACCAGATGGTGTGAATAGAATATTTTGTTTAAAGGGTGGACCAGGAGTTGGCAAGTCATCTTTTATGAAGAAGATTGCGAGAGAATTTGTCAAGATGGGATATGATGTAGAGCTTCATTACTGTTCCTCAGATCCAAAATCCTTAGATGGAGTGGTTATAAAGGGATTAAATGCAGTTTTGTTAGATGCAACTGCGCCACATATTGTTGATCCTAAATTACCTGGAGCGGTTGATGAAATTATTAATTTTGGCGAATTTTGGGATACAGAAAAATTGGAAAAGAATAAATCTGAAATTCAATTATGCAATGAGAATATAGGTGATTGTTTCCAAAGGGCATTTAAATTTTTAAAATCAGCGGAACCTATTTATCTAGATATAGAATCTAAGAATTCGAAATGTATGGATTGGTCGAAGGTAAATAAAATTACAGATGATTTTGTTAGCAGGATATTTGATGGGGTTGAATTTTGTGAAGGAGCACCTAAATGCAGACATTTATTTGGTTCAGCGATAACTCCTGTAGGATATCTAGATTATTCAGATAGCCTATTTGAAGAAGTAGAGAATATTTATTATATAAGTGGAGATATAGGTGTTGGCAAAAGTGAATTTCTGAGAAGTATTTACGAAAGGGCATTGAAAAAAGGGTTAGATGTAGAAGTATATCATTTTCCACTAATTTTAGATAAATTACAGGCTGTTTATATATCTAAGTTGAATGTAGCTATAACGACAAGCTCTTTATTTAAAGAAAAACAATTTATTAATTTAAATGATTTTATAGACGAAGAAAAATTAGACAAATATAAGGATGATATAAAAATAGACAAAGAAATAGTAGATTATTTGATGAATAATGCAATTGCAAATTTAAAACGAGCAAAATTCAACCATGATATTATAGAGGAGTATTATGTTCCTACGATGGACTTCGATAGAGTAGAAAAATTGAAGAATGAAGTTATTGGTAGAATTTTGAAATATAAGGAATAATAAATTTATAGTTTTAATCGAAAGGTTTAATTATGAGAAGTCAATTTTGTGTAAGTACAAAATTTAATTTGTTGTTATTTTGTACTTACACATTTTATTTTATAATAATTATTTAATAAATTTATCTACAATATTCAAGAAATATTTGTGCATTCTAATATCTTCAGTCAATTCTGGGTGGAAAGATGTAACAAGCATATTTCCTTCTTGTGCTGCAACTATATTTCCATCCACAGTAGATAAAACCTCTACATTTTCGCATACTGATTCTATATACGGAGCTCTAATAAATACCATTTCTATATCATCACCAATGCCTTTGACAGGAGCCTTTGTTTCAAAGCTTCCTAATTGTCTTCCATATGCATTTCTACGTACATTTATATCCATAACTGCAAGATGATTGTAGCTTTCGTTTACTATATTCTTAGCTAGTAAAATCATACCAGCGCAAGTTCCCCAGACAGGCATACCATTTTCTATTCTAGATTTTAATTTATCGTAAAGTCCTAAAGTTTTGATTAATTTTCCCATAGTAGTACTTTCGCCACCAGGGATTATCAAACCGTCTATATTATCGATATCCTCTTCATATCGTACATCGATAGCTTCAACGCCTAAAGCTTTGAGCATTTGTAGATGTTCACGATATGCTCCTTGCATTGCTAAAACTCCTATTTTCATATTACCAACCTCTAACTGCTAATTTTTGTTCATCTTCTAGGCTATCAACAGAGATACCGCTCATTGCACCACCTAGATCTTCTGATATTTCAGCTAATTTAGCTGGATTGTTGTAATATGTAACTGCTTTTACTATTGCTTCAGCTCTTTTCTTAGGATTGTCAGATTTGAATATACCAGAGCCTACGAATACACCATCGCATCCAAGTTGCATCATAAGTGCTGCATCGGCAGGAGTTGCTATACCACCAGCTGCAAAGTTAACTACTGGAAGTTTTTTATTGTCGTGTACATATTTAACTAGATCATAAGGAGCTCCAAGATTTTTAGCAGCAGTCATAAGCTCTTCTTCTCCCATAGCTGCAACTTCTCTTATATCTTTGTTCATTTGTCTCATATGAGTTACTGCTTCTACAACATCGCCAGTACCTGGTTCACCTTTAGTACGTATCATAGATGCGCCTTCTCCTATTCTTCTCAATGCTTCACCTAAATTTCTAGCACCGCATACGAAAGGAACTTTGAATTTACTTTTGTCTATATGGAATAATTTATCTGCTGGTGTTAAAACTTCACTTTCATCTATGTAGTCTATTTCTAAAGCTTCTAGTATTTGAGCTTCTACAAAATGCCCTATTCTAGCCTTTGCCATAACTGGTATAGTTACTGCTTTTTGTATTTCCTTTATCATTTTAGGGTCTGACATTCTAGCTACACCGCCGAATTTTCTTATATCAGATGGAACTCTTTCTAATGCCATTACTGCACAAGCACCTGCTTCTTCTGCTATTTTAGCTTGTTCTGGATTTGTAACATCCATTATAACTCCACCCTTTAACATTTCTGCTAAATTTTTATTTAAACTATATCTTTCATTCATTTTTTTAATACCTCCAATATTAATTGTTTGATTTCTATAGGATTAATACTAGTACAATTTACATTAATTTACAATAAAATAATTTTAAAAAGCTGTTAATTAAGCATTGTAATAATACAATAAAATTAAAATTGATTTTTATATATAAAATTGTACTGTTACAATGTAAAAATTATGCACATTAATCTATGACTATTAAATAAGTTATTTATTTGAAAATATTTCTATTTTATGTGAATAGAATTTGTTTGTATAGTACATAATTCAGTTAGTAAATTAATTATGAATTAGAAGGTGATGGCCATTGTTAGCAAATAATTTATTGTCGATTGTACCAGAGAAAATTGCGAGAAAATACAACGTAATACCTATTAGACTAGAAAATGACACTTTAATTATAGGAGGAAGTAAAGATGACATCTACACGATACAGGATTTAAAAATGATAACAGGCAAGAGGATTGTTTTTAAAAGATATTCACAGGATGAAATTGATAAAGAAATAGAATCTACATATGGAAATAAAGTAGAAGTAGATGATGATTATGCTAAGAAAATTTTCTTTGAAATTTTAAATAGAGCAGTAAAAGAGAATGCTAGCGATATACATATTGAACCCTTTGATAATTATCTAGCGATAAGGTTTCGTATAGATGGAGAATTGTACGAGGCTTTTAGGTATACTTTGGACTTACATTTACCGCTTACTGCAGTAATTAAATTAAAATCAGGTATTGATATTACTGAGAAAAGACTTCCTCAGGATGGAAGAGCAGATATAAATATAAACGGAAAGTTAATCGATATCAGAACATCTACAATTCCGACTACATATGGAGAAAAGACAGTTCTTAGAATTTTAAATAGAGATAACTTTTTTAAGACAAAGGAGGAAATAGGTTTTTCTGATGAGGCTATAGCCGTTATCAACAAAATGATATCTAATAAGTCAGGGATTATTTTAATTGTAGGTGAAACAGGATGTGGAAAGAGTACGACTTTGTATTCATTATTGAAAGATTTAAATATTGTATCAAAAAATATCATAACAATAGAAAATCCAGTTGAATATAAAATGGATGGAATTAATCAGATACAGGTGAATGAAAAGATAGGTTTAACTTTTGAGAAGGGATTAAGGGCTATTTTAAGACAAGATCCTGATGTAATTATGCTAGGTGAAATAAGAGATTCAGAAACCGCTAAAATAGCTGTGAGAGCATCTATAACAGGCCATCTCGTATTGAGTACCTTACATACAAATGATGCTATATCTTCAATCACTAGGTTAAAGGATATGGGTGTAGAGTTATATTTAATAAGTGCTTCTTTAGTTGGAATTATATCTCAGAGATTGGTTAAAAAGGTATGTCCATATTGTAATGGAAAAACTGAAGCATGTGAATATTGTGGAGGCAAAGGTTATATAGGAAGAACTTTAGTTTATGAAATTTTGGAGATAGACGAAGCTATAAAAGAATGTATAAATGATTTTGAAAAGAATAATAAAATTAAAGATGTTGCTATTGAAAGGAATAAAATGATTACATTTGATCAATGCTATAGAAATTTGCTTGAAAAAAATTTAGTAAGGTCTTTTTAGTTTAGGAGCTGTTAGATATGGAGTCATACAAATGTATTGTTTATAATGAGGAAAATAAAAGAAAAGTAATTGATTTAGATTTTGAATACGAGGAGGATGTGTTCAAATTTGCTAAAGATAATAATTTAAAAATATCCGCTATAAAAAAGAGAAGGTCTATTTTCAGTTTTTCTCAAAAATTAAAAAATAAAGAGCTTAAAATACTGTGCAAAGAAATAGGAATTTTATTTGAGTCTGGATGTGAAATAACTAGATTATTAGAAGTGTTGGAAGCGCAGGCAAGTAAAAAATTAAGACCTGTATTAAGAAAGATATTGAGGGAAATAGAGAGTGGAAATTCTATAACAGAGTCATTTAAAAAGACTAGTGCTTTTTCTAGATTTTTTATCAGTTTGGTTTATGCTGGTGAGATAAGTAGTAATTTAGATCAAGTTATGTACAGATTGAGCGAGTATTATGATAAAGAAGCTAAATTAAAGAGTAAAATAATAAGTATTTCTATATATCCAGTTATTTTAGCTCTTGTAACAGTTGCATCTGTATTATTGATTTTGTTATTTATTATGCCAAAGTATGAGGCTATATATTTAGAAAATAATATAGATATACCAGCTATAACAAGAGGAATGCTATTTCTATCTAATTTTATAAGAAATAATTATATAGCTATACTTTTGGTGAGCTTTATGTCAGTAATTATAAGTATGTATATATTCAAAAATAATCAAGAATTGAGGAAAGAATTACATAAGTTATTTTTGAGATTGCCTAAGGTAGGAGAGCTTATGCTTTTAAATATTACAAATAAGTTTTCTAAGTCACTTTATATTCTAGTCAAAAGTGGTGTAGAAATAGTTAATGCAATTGATATATCTGCAAAGGTTATAGATAAGAAGTACATATATGAGATGATTTGCGTTGCAAATGATTCTATAAAAGAAGGAAATAGTATAGGAATATCGCTTAGCAAAATTAATTTATTTCCACAATTATTTATCACTATGGTTACAATAGGAGAATCTACTGGTAGATTGGAGGAAGCATTGGAGACTATTAATAAATTTTATGAAAATGAGCTAGATGAAAAAGTCGAAATAGGAACGAAGTATTTTGAAGTTGGTATAATTTTAGTAATGGGACTTATAGTAGGTGTTACAGTTATATCAATGGTTATACCTATGTTTAATACGATATCTTCTTTTTAGAAGATAAATTTAAATACTAATTATGAAAGGAGATACATTTTATGAAAATTATATTTGAAAAAATCAAATATAAAAAGGATTTTATTTTAAAAAGTAAAAATAAAGAATCTTTTGATAGAAAGAAAAAAAGAGGGTTTACTTTAGTTGAAGTTATGATAACTGTTACTATTATAGGAATACTTTCAAGTATGGCTATGCTTAGTTATTCAAAGGCACAAGAAAAGGCAAAAGTAAACATAGATTATGCTACAGCTGCTAATATAGCTACAGCCGCTCAAGTGGCTGCTACTAATGGAGAAACAGGAATAAGTGTTGAAAGTTTAGTCAGTGGAGGATATTTACGATCTATGCCAGAAGTACAACAAAGTTCTGGAGGATCATTTAAAGTTATAGTAGGAGATGACGACACAGTAACTGTGAGCATAGGAGATATTCAATATTATCCTAAACCAAATGAATAAATTTAAAAAGGAATATTATGAGGAACAATAATCTTTAGAGGAGATGATCTTATAGGAAAATTTATATGTATGAAATTAGATAATTATTCAACTGAAATACTAATTTTAAAAAAGCATATCAACAAAATAAAATTGGTCGATATTATCAATTTAGATGTTGGGGTGAAAAATTTAAATAGCTCAAAAATGAAAAAGGAATATGTAGATTTAGTTGTCAAAAAACTAAATGCATATAAAAAACTAAAAAAGATATTTTTTGCAGTACAAAATGAAGAAGTTATAGTAAGAGGATATGAAAATTTAGCTAAGATAAGAAAACGTGATATATACGGATATATAAAATTCGAGATAGGACAGGACATGCCTATAAATTTAGATAATTACATAGTTAAATATAGGGTTTTAAATAAATATAAAAGTACTATGGATTTGCAGGTTATATTATTCCCTAAGCATATAGAACAGATTTGCGATCAAATTGCAGAAAATGCAGGTATTAAGCACAAATATTTAAATATTAATTACAACATTATACAGAAATTGATGGATATAAATAAATTAAATATAAATTGTGACAGATGTATTATAATAGAAAATTTAGATGATGAAATAATTTTAAATTTAGTAGAAAATGGGAAAATATACAATTCAAATGTGTTTGAAAAGGAAGGAAATGTGGATTATATATTAAAATTTTTAGAAAAAGATATCAACATATTTTATTATGGATTAGAAGATCATTTTTTAAATCAAATAAAAGAAAATGGATTTAATGTGGATAAATTAAAATTCGATTTAAAACTAAATAAGCTGTGGATAGAAAAAAATGTGGATAAAGATATAAATAATTATATGATTTGTATAGGATTGGTAGTATAAAATGAGAAAAAATACTAAATGTATCAACATTTTTGAGAAAAATAAAAGAAATTGGAATTTATACCAAGTAAGTATTCTTATAATACTGTTGATAACTTTATTTCAAGTATCGATTAATGTAATTAAATATACACAGCTTACTGATTACATATCTAAGCATAAATTAGAAAATATTTCACAGCAAGAGGAAGTAAATAAGAATTTATCTGAAGGTAATCAAAATTTAGATACACAAAAATGTAACAT
>NZ_JBJDXL010000497.1:0-10942 GCF_051866655.1 Intestinibacter sp. | reverse complement strand
AAAAATTGCTCAAAAGAGATGCCCGTATGCAATTTTTGTGAGACCTAGATTTGACGTATATAAAAAAGTATCTAATCAAATAAGGGATATATTCCATAGATATACAGATTTAGTCGAACCTCTTTCTTTAGATGAGGCATTTTTAGATGTCACAGATCCCAAAATACCAATAAAATACGCGACTACTATAGCAAAATTTATAAAAAGAGATATCCTGATGGAGACGGGACTAAACTCTTCGGCAGGAGTTTCGTATAATAAATTTTTGGCTAAGCTAGCATCAGATTACAACAAGCCAAACGGATTTACTGTTATAATGCCAGAGGATGCCCAAGAATTTTTAGATAAGTTGCCTATAGAAAAATTCTTTGGAATTGGAAAAGTAACTTCTAAGACTATGAAGAGAATAGGAATAAAAAATGGATATGATTTGCGCCAATTGAGCTTGTACGAATTAGAGAAAATTTTTAAAAGTAAGGGATATCAGTATTATAACTTTGCGAGAGGAATAGACAATAGACCTGTTGAGCCTTATAGAGAGCGAAAATCTGTAGGCTCAGAAATTACTCTAGATCACAATTACAGACTCGACGAGGAGGAAGTAGTCGATATATTAGACGAATTATGTCTAGATGTTAGCGACAGAATTAAATACTTAAATAAATTGGGGAAAACTGTTACTCTTAAGATAAAGTTTGAGGATTTTACTCAGATAACTAGGAGTACGAGCTTAAATTCTGGAATAAGCTCACATGAAGATATAAGAACAAATATATATAATTTACTTAGAAATATAGACGATGATAATCTACAAATAAGATTATTAGGGGTTACATTATCTAATTTAATAGATGTAGAGGAAACTTATCACAATATAACCTTATTTGAATATATGCAAAATAGAGATTAAAAAATAATATATCTCAAAATTATTGTAATTATTGAAAAAATTAGTAAAAAAAGGTATAATTAAGTACACACCCTGTTGTGTAGATAAAATTATAGGATAAGATTCATAAATTGAATATTGTTCAAGGTGTATTTTAACAATACTTAAAAGGGAATGTGGTGAAAAGCCGCAGCAGCCCCCGCTACTGTAAGGATGACGAAAGCTTAAGGTTTTGGAGAACTTAGCTCCACTGTTAAATCGGGAAGGAGAAGCTAGTAGAATGATTCCGAGCCAGGAGACCTGCCTAAAATGATACATGCTCTTTCGGAGGGAGAGAAATACTGTAATATGGGTTATTTATAATCGTACGGAAATATTAGACAGAGAATATACATATTATAGATTTTTTTGGGACCGAAGAAAAAGGTTCTTTTTTTGTGAATAATAAAAGAACATTAATTCAGTTTGTGAGTCTTATTTTATTGCGTTTTTTTGTCGATATAGTACGTTAAAATAAAAACATTTAAATTGGAACTTTTAATGGTATAATAATATATATCACTAGTAAGAGGTGTAAATAATGAATGAAAAAAAATTAGCTAAAGGAAATGACAAAGCTGCACTTAATAGGAGGCTTAAGCGAATTGAAGGCCAAGTAAAAGGCATACAGAAGATGATTGAAAATGATCGATACTGTGTAGATATACTAGTGCAAATATCGGCTGTAAGATCTGCAATCGACAATGTCGGAGCAATTATACTTGAAAATCATATTAAAGGGTGTGTATCTAATAGTTTAAAACACGGCGATAAAGAAGACAATGAAGCTATAATTAAAGAATTAATGGATACTATCAAGAAATTTACAAAATAGGGGGAAATCTCGATGAATCAACAAGGATTTATAATTGAAATAGTAGATGATAAGACTGCTAAAATGATTATGCAACGTCATTCTGCATGTGCATCATGTGGAAAGTGCGCAAAATTATCTTCAGAAACTCAAGATTTAGTCGTAGAAGTTGATAATAAAATAGGAGCTAAAGTAGGGGATCATGTAGAAGTTAGTATGGAAACTGTAAAAGTAATGAAGGCTACAATGCTTGCATATGTAATGCCACTTATATTTTTAATTTTAGGAACAGCAGTTAGCTTCTTTGTACTTAATAGCATTTCATTTAAAGGACCATTAGAAGTAATAAGTGGTGCATGTGGATTGTTATGTACATTATTAAGTTATCTTTACTTGAAGAAAAATGACCAAAAATACAGAGATAGCAGAGAGTATATTCCTGTAATAGTTAGAATAGTTTAGTATATAAATGTACAAAAGGAGCCGGGTTTGGCTCCTTTTTTTAAATTTTATCTGTATTCATATTTTGTTTATATTTTCTAATTTTAATTTTTGCAAGCAGTATATAATACGTCTTAGTCAAAGATGTGATTATAAGAATTCCGATTGCTATACCACCACTTTTTAGTAGTGTATCTGTTCCAGTTGCTACAGCTTCTACATAATTTTTTTGGACTAGTGAATACATTGTGTTGTAAAGTCCAATCCCTGGAACTAGTGGAAGTATCCCAGGAATTATAAAGCTGATTGCAGGATATTTTAACTTACGAGCTAGTATCTCACTGGATAGAGAAATAACAGCTGAAGCTATGACCATAGAAAATAGAGGCACTTTTGTAAGATTAGACAGCACGATATAGGTTGACCATCCGATACCTCCTATTGCACCGCATGGAATTAATGATTTTCTCGGTGCATTAAAAAATATGGAGAATCCTACTGTTGCAACAAATGAAAATATAAAATTTGTTATTAAATCCCAAAAACTCATCTATATTAACCTCCAAATCTGATCCAAAAATCAAGTACAGAACCGACGCCAAGAGCTATTGCAGCGGCGATTAAGAATGCCTCGAACACACGAGAAACTCCAGAAACTAAGTCGCCAGATATCAAATCTCTAAGTCCCTTTACAAACGCAACTCCAGGAAGCAGTGGCATTATAGAGCCAACTATAAGCATTTTGGGGTCTTGTAGAATTCCTATTTCACAAAATGCAACTCCAAAAGTAGCTATAGCAAATGACGCTACTAAAGTGGATATAAACATCATAGAGTTTATCTTTAAAATTCCATTGTATATAATAGTTCCGACAACTGATATTATCATAGTAAGAAAAAAGTCGGCAATACTTGTACCACCTAATAAGTAGGCAAAGCAAGCAGATGCAACAGCAGTTGCCGCATAAAATGGAATTATATTATATGGTGGAGGAAGAGTAGCTATTTTTTTAAGCTCATTAATAGCTTCTTCTGTAGTCATATCTGGATTTTCGACGAATTTTCTAGATACAGTATTTAGTAAATCTATTTTATTTAAGTCAATCCCTCTACGCTTTATCGTTCTCATAAAAGATAATCCATCGAATTTATCATCTGCAATTATTATACATGTAGGTGTTGTAAATACATTAATATGTCTATATCCACGAGAAGCACATACTCTTAAAACACTGTCTTCAGCACGAGAGGTTTCTACACCGTTAGTCAACATCAACTCGCCTAGAAAAAGAGCAAATCTTAAAATTTCTTTTTTTTGTATTAATTGATATTCTTCTCTCATAAAATTTTATCCCTTCTTTATATATTTGAACAAACACCTTTAGACTTTATTAAAAAATCTTAAAGTTATTTTGATATACACTAGATTATATCAAAAAAAGTATAAATTGTTTACCTTTACTATAGAATTATTAAAATGTAACCAAAAATTAACATAAACATATAATACTATTATCTAAAAATTTAAAAGGAGAATAGAGTATATGACAGGAGCGCATTATATTTATATTTTGTTCATAATCGTAATTCTTATAACTATGATTATGAAAAAGGACACCGTAGTACCTTGTGTTTTAGGAGTATTTTGTCTGGGGTTATTTTATAGTAATAATATTGCAGGGTCATTAGGAGCAGTATTTAATTCTTTTATTGTTTCTTTGGGGGAACTTGGCCCTGTAATATTGATCATATCTATAATGGTAGCTTTATCGAAAGCACTTGAGACAAATCACGCTATAAATTATATGATTAAACCTTTTTCTAGATTTATAAAAAATCCTACTACTGCATTTTTTATAATAGGGATAGCTATGATGTTGCTTTCTTGGTTTTTCTGGCCTACACCAGCTGTGGCTTTAGTTGGAGCGATTTTTTTGCCTGTAGCAATGGAGGCTGGACTTCCTGCAATAGGAGTAGCAATGGCTCTTAATTTATTTGGTCATGGGTTGGCTTTATCTACTGACTTTGTAATTCAAGGAGCGCCAGCTATTACTGCAGGTGCCGCTGGAATTGAAGTACATGAAGTAATAAGTCAAGGTATGCCATTGTATTGGATTATGGCAGTAGTCACTATTTCTGTTGCGTTTTGGGGTCTTAGAAAAGATTTGAAAAAAGGAATGTTTAGAGAAGAGCTGAAAAATGTAGAACACGAGGAGATAAAAAAGTTCAATAAAAATGCCAAGATAGCTACATTTTTAGTGCTAATTGGATTTATACTAGATATTGTAGCGATGAGTGTATTGGATTTAAAAGGAGGAGATGCATCTGCTTTATTAGGTGGTACAGCAGTGCTTCTAATCATAGTAATCAACTTGATGAATCACAAGAAGAAATGCTTTGATGTTACGTGTGAAAATATAATCGAGGGATTCGTGTTTGGAATTAAGATATTTGCGGCGATAATTCCTATAGCGGCTTTTTTCTATATGGGAGAAGTGGCGCCTATGACTTCTATTTTAGGAGAAGTATTGCCAGCTAATTCACAGGGCTTGTTATCTGATATAGGTGTAGCACTATCAAATACTATTCCGCTCAATAGATTTGCAGTTTGCAGTATACAAACTGTAGTAGGAGCTATAACAGGTCTTGATGGATCTGGATTTTCGGGAATATCGTTAGTTGGTTCTCTTGCGAATGTATTTGGAACAGCTATAGACGGTAGTGTAGGTGCTCTATGTGCATTAGGTCAAATAGCAGGTATATGGACAGGTGGAGGATGTTTAGTTCCTTGGGGATTGATTTCAGCAGCTGCAATCTGTGGAGTAAGTCCAATAGAGCTAGCTAAGAGAAATTTCAAACCTATAATTATAGGATTTGTTGTAACTACAATAGCTGCGATGTTTATAATTTAATATATTTTGGACATAAGAAAAAATAGTCACAATCCCTTTATTTTAAGAATATATTAAAATAAAGGGATTAGAGGTGGCTTTATGGAGAGGATAATTAAATACGGTGGAAAGCTGTTTTTTGGAAGTTTAATTATATGTATATTGTCATTTTTTTATTTTAAATTAATTCCTTATGGAGAAGCCAGCAATTTAATAGGATATTTATTTTTAGAAATTTTCTTGGGATATAATTTTTATGTAGGATATAAATATAGGTTGAATTTGAAGGAAGCTTTTATTGTGGGAATTTTAGGTTCCAGCTTTGGAATATTTTTATTGTTTTTTGCAAGCTATACTCATTATGTAATAGATGAAGCTTATTGGGCTATTTGGATGATGCAATTTTATTTTATGCCTACAATGTCCTTTATAACTGATTTTTCTGTGAATGTATCGCTTGGATATGTGGTTTTTCTTATAAATTTTAGTGTTTTACTTGTTGTTTTAGGTGCTGTATTTAGCTTTTTAAAGGAAAAATTAATTTCTTTTAAACAGAAGAGCAGTTTATTTGTTTACAAAGACTTCTTATAATTAAGAAGTTTTTTTGCGTACATTATTATGTACAGTTTGTCCGTCCAAATGTATTATTTATAGGATATAATAGTATTTATATTGATTGAATACAATTTTGGGGGAGGAAATTATGGAGAGATTATCTCGAATTAATGGAAAAGTAGGATTTTATTATAAAAATTTAGTTACAGGAGAAGTGGTTAAATATAATGAAAAGGAGCCAATGCTTGCCGCTAGTTTGATAAAGCTAGCTGTTTTAGGAGAGGTTTTCAGAGAAATAGAAAGTGGACAAATAAATGAACAAGAGATATTTACTACTCGTGATGTAGACAAGGTTCCTTCTTGTGGCGCTTTAAATTATATGGATCAAGGTTTAAAGGTAACATTAAAGGATTTATACACTTTGATGATAATATTGAGCGATAATTACGCTACAAATATTTTGATAGATAGATGTAAAATAGAAAATATAAATAATTTTATCGAGGAAAATGGGTTAAAGAACACTGTATTAAAGCGCAAAATGTTCGATTCTGTAGGCGCTAGTAAAGGATTGGAAAATTATACAAGCGCTGAAGATATGGCTTTATTACTAGAAAAAATTTATAATGGAACTCTAGTATCTAAAAAAGCTTCAGCTAAAATGCTAGAGGTTTTAAAGAATCAAAGATTAAACGGCAAAATACCATTTTTCTTAAGCTCTGGAGAAAATAAGGTTCAAATAGCTCATAAAACTGGTGAAGATACGGGTATTACACATGATGTAGGCATAGTTTTGGGGAAAGAGCCTTTTATAATTTGCTTCTTGAGTAATGAGGTAAATGTACCAGAATTTGAGAGAATTATACAGGATATGAGCTTTGAAATTTATAAGAAAAATAAATAGAGTGATTGAGGGGAGAACTTAGTATGAAGGTAATAGACATGCATTGCGATACGATGAAGGAAATTTTAGATTGTAAAAGATTAGATTCTCGTGCAAATTTGAGAAGAAATAATTTACATGTTGATATAGAAAAGATGAAAAAAGGAGATTACATGCTTCAAGTATTTGCTGCGTATACGAATATGAAAGCAGAGCAGCCCCTATCTGAATGCTTGAAGATTATAGATTTATTTCACAATGAGATTGAAGCTAATAAGGACGACATAGGATTAGTTTTGTCGTATCAGGATATATTGAGAAACTTAGAGCAAAATAAAATGTCGGCTCTTTTGTCTATAGAAGAAGGTGCTTGCTGTCAAGGTGATTTAGGTATTCTTAGAAATTTTTATAGACTAGGCGTTAGGATGATGACTCTGACTTGGAATTATGAAAACGAGCTTGGATTTCCTAATGAAATAATAGATGGCGAGTTAGTTGTGGATAGAGGGTTGAAGAAAACAGGATTTGAATTTATAGAAGAAATGGAAAACTTAGGAATTATAATAGATGTTTCGCATTTATCAGATGCAGGCTTTTACCATATACTAGAAAATACTAAAAAGCCTTTTGTTGCTAGCCATTCAAATGCCAGAGGATTGTGTAACAATAGACGTAATTTGACAGATGATATGATAAGAAAGCTGGCTGAGAGAGGCGGAGTTATGGGAATTAATTTCTATTCTTATTTTTTAGATAAGAATGCAACTTCTAATTCTGATGCAAAAATAGACGATATGATAGCCCATATGAAATACATAAAAAATATAGGTGGAATTGAATGTATAGGTCTGGGAAGTGATTTCGATGGAATTGACTGTAGAGTTGAAGTAGAGGATGCATCAAAAATGCAAATTTTAGCGAAAAAAATGAAAAAAGAAGGATTTACGGAAAATGAAATAGAACATATATTCTATAAAAATGTTTTGAATTTATTTAAAGAAGTACTTTAATAAATATAAGAGGTCAAAGCTTGCTAAATGCAGGCTTTAATCTTTTGAGAGAAGGTGATGGCGTGAAAAATTTATTTACAAGCTTAGAGGATAGAAAAAATATCGTAAAAAAATATTTAGAAACAATAAAAAACAACAATTTTAAATCAAATAATATATTGATGCTAGTCGACAATAATGTGATTAGATTAAATTACATAAGACAGATGAGCTTGGATTTAAGTGAAGAGCTTAAAATATGTACCTACAGCCAATTTATAAGAGAGGAGATTACAAAGTACTGGCCTATTATATCTGGTGCTTGTAAAGATATAGTAAATAAAAGCTTGTCTCCAATTTTTATATCTACTAATTTAAAGACGTATATATTTGAAACAAAGGTAGCAGATAAGAGAAATCGAAAAAATTACTTTACAGATATTACGGGGACTAACAGATCCATAGCTTCTAGTATTGTGAATAATCTAGACCATGCTATCTATAATGATATAGATTACAAAGCTATAGGTCAAAGGCTCTATAATTCAAAATCAAATAAGGAAAATGTAGATTTGTTTTCATATATACAAATGGACGAGATAATAGGTGAATATATGGATGAGATGCTCAAAAATTCTATGGTAGATGACAGCATCAGCGTGTATTTATACAATAATTATTTGTTAAAGGACGAGCTTTATTTAGAGCAGTTATTTAATAGATATGATTACCTATTTGTGGATGATTTACAAAATATAAGTGTGAGTCAGGCTTTGCTAATAGATTTTTTTGATAAAAGAGAGAAGGAAATATATCTTTATTTAGACAGTAATAAGTATTTTTCTTCTTTTATAAAAAACGACCTCAAATATGTATGTGATAATTTACTTGAAGAAGATCAATATTACTCAAACATAGGTATTTTTGATTTGATAAATATGCCTGCGAAGATAGAGCTAGATCAGTCGAGTCAGTTGTACAGTGAGATGATAGGGAAAATAACAGACAAAGTAAAAGAATTAGTAAAAGGCGGTGTATCTAAAGGAGATATATGCGTAATAACCCCTGTTAATACACCTGTATTAGATTACGACATTTCAACTGAACTACAAAAAATCGATATAGATGTTTTAAGTACCAAAAAAGACAGTAAAATAATAGACTACCCATATGGAAATCTTTTATATGTTGCAGTTGCAATTTTCTGCAAGCTCCAAAATCATGTCAAGGAGGAGGAGTTTATAAATTTTATTCAAATTCTATTTGATGTAAATAGAATAAAATCATGTAAAATATACAAAAATAGGGATGAAGAGGAATCCTATATAGAGATAATAAAATATATAGAAGAAAAGAGAGCTGAAAATCTAAGCATAGGAGAATTTTTAATAAAATTCTACATAGATAAGGTTTTAAATTTAAAAGAGGGCAGAAAAAACGTATCGATTTGTAAAAATATAGTTTCAGAGAGTGAAGCTTTTACAGAGTGCTTAGATAAATTGGACTTGAAGGAAAACAAGAGCGAGGAGGAGGTTTTCTTAATTTCTCTAAAGAAATTTATAAAGGATTATTTTGTATCTAGAGACATAGAAGATATAAAGTCACAGGATAAAGTGTTGATAAGCACGCCTTTTTCGTATATATATAATAGGATAAATAGAAAGGTTCAGATTTGGGTAGATATAGGAAGTAATGCTTGGAATATGAAAATCGAGAGGGATTTATCAAATCCAATAGTTTTGAAAAAATCATTTGAAGAGAACAAGGTTTATACTAGCGAGATAGAAGACGATTATAAAAAGTACTACCTTTATAACACTGTGTATAATCTACTAAAATCCTGTGAAAATGTGTATGCGTATAAAAGCGATTATTCCATAAACGGCTATATCCAAGAAAGCGGGTTGTACAGCTTAGTACTTAGATTAATTGACAAGGGAGATGAAAGTTTTGAGTGATATAAATTATAGAAAAGACCAAATACCTATAATAAACTACAGCGAGGGTACTATGGCAGTGCCAGCAGTACCAGGTGCCGGCAAAACATTTATAGTAACTAATCTAGTAGCTAAGCTTTTGACTGAAAACAAAAATGAAAAGGGGAAAATTTTAATTCTCACATATATGAACAGCGCAGTAAACAACTTTAAAGGTAGAATAAAGAAAATTCTAGAGGAAAAGGGAATAGAATCTACAAATGGATTTGAGGTCATGACAATACATTCGCTTGCAGTTAAGATAATCAAGGAAAAACCAGAGGTCATGATGCTAAGTGATGAATTCAACATAGCTGACGAGCTTCAAAAGACTATGATATTAAACGACTGTATAAACACATTTAGAGCTAGTGGTGGAGAGACTGCGTATAGATATTTTTTAAAGGAACAAAAAAATCAAATTTGGTACGAAAGACAGCTAGATGCTTGGGAGGGTGGATTCTTTGATTTGGTATCAAGTGCAATAAGCTCTCTAAAGTACAACGATATTACTCCTAAAAAGCTAGACGAGATGACCTATAGCAATAAGGGAGTTTTAAAAATAATAAGCTTTATATATAGGGAATACGATAAAAAATTAAAACAAAATGGTCTTTTAGATTACGACGATTTGTTGATTTACGCATATAAGACTTTATGTGTAGATGAAGGCTTGAGGGAAAAATTCCAAAACAAGTATAGATATGTATTCGAGGATGAGTGCCAGGATTCGAATGAAATTCAAGGAAAGATAATCAAATTAATCTGTGAAAAGAGCAATAATTTAGTCAGAGTTGGAGATATTAACCAAAGTATAACAGGGACATTTTCATCTTCAGATCCTAAGTTTTTTAAACAATTTATGCAGGAGGCAGAGTACTGCTATGAGATGAATATGTCTAATAGAAGCTCAAAGGATATTTTGAATCTCGCCAACAGCCTTGTAAAATTCGTATGTAATGAACTCAAACAGATTGAATGTAGAGATGCCCTACAGGAAATCGAGATAGAAACAGTAGAGAAAGGACAAGGATACAAGGAAAATCCACAGCCAGACGGATATCAAATAAGCGCTATATGGTACAAGACATTTGAAGAGGAGATAGAAAAGACTGTCAGATATGTAAAGGGAATAAAAAACAAATATCCAGATAAAAGTATAGGTATATTAGTACCTTATAATGCGCAGGTAAGTCAAGTCGCCAAAGTGCTTGAAAGAGAAGAATTGGAATTTGAAGAACTTGGACCAAATTCAAAGAATAAAAGACGAGTTATAAATAATTTGGCTAAAATAATAGATTTTATGATAAATTGCGATGATATAGATAAGCTTATAGAGGTTCTTTCAGATGTGTTTATAAAAACAGACAATAAGGAAGGCAAAAAGGATTTTCTAAATATGCTAGAAAAATACAGCGTGGAAGAACTTTTATACACAGATATAAAGGATAAACCTCTTATAATAG
>NZ_JBJDXL010000496.1:0-2422 GCF_051866655.1 Intestinibacter sp. | reverse complement strand
TAAAATTGTAAGAGGAAAAATAATACCTGTTGAAGAAAAAATAAAATATATAGAAGATATTTTAAAAACTACAGAAAAGATTAATTTTAACAGCATGGTACAAAGCTACCAAAAGGATGAAGTAATAGCTACATTTTTATCTATACTAGAGCTTATTAAATCTAGAAAAATAGTAGTCGTTCAAGAAAATTTCTTTGAAGACATTATTATAAAAAAGAATTTGGAGAATTAACATGAAGAGAAGTGAGATAAAATATATTATAGAATCAATAATGTTTGCATATGGAGAACCGATAAGTATAAAGGAATTAAATTATGCCATTAATGAAGAACTTTCTCCAAAAGAAATAGAGTATATGTTAAACTTATTAAGGGATGAATACGAGGAGCAAAATAGAGGTATACAGATTATACAGCTAGAAGATAGATATCAAATGTGTACTAATAAGGAATATACTCCATATATAAAAAAGATTCTAGAACCTAAAAGAAAGAAAACATTAAGTCAGGCGACATTAGAGACTTTGACTATAATTGCATATAAGCAACCTATCACAAAAGTCGAAATCGAAAGCGTTAGAGGTGTAAAATGCGATAAAGTTCTACAAACTTTACTTGAAAATTCTCTAATAAAGGAAGCGGGAAGATTGAATAAAATAGGGAAGCCTATAATATATAAAACAACAGATGAATTTTTGAAGCTTCTAAATATAGAAAAGTTAGAAGACTTACCGCCGATTGAACAATTTGAAGAGAACATGGATTAAATTTGGGGCAAAATAGTTGATATATTGGTAGTTTAAAATATACAATTTAATTAAAAATATAAATTTTTATAAGATGTAAAATAGGGGGAAGTAGAATGAAAAATATAAGTTTACCACTTATAATAGGCGCTGTAATGTGCGTATTGAGTATATTGTTTGGATTTTACACTATAAATACAGGAGATACTTTTAGAGGTGTTTTATGGATGGTAGCCGCTCTTTGTTGGGCATCTTTTGTTAGAAATGTATTTAGAAAAAATAATAAAAGCAATAGGAAATAAGAAAAAAATAAAAAATTGTTGCATGCTTTTACTTGCAACAATTTTTTTGCACTTTTTTAATCTTCACCAAAAGTATCGTAGTAAAGAGTTTTGATTTCCTCTTCTGATTTGTCCTTTAGAGAATCTGATATATCCTTATGTGCGATTATAAGGTAGTAGTTTATCAATTCATCGATCATTACAGAAATATCCATTTTAGCCTCCTAGTTTATAATTATTTTCTATATAAGGTGATTGTAGCACAAAAATAAAAAAAATTAGTATTTTTTATGGAAATAGGGAATATTAATAATATACTAGAAGAAAATTGTAAAGAGGTGTAAAAATGGACATTTTAAGAGAGGCGACAAGAATAAAGGAAATAGTTTTAGCTGTGGCCGAGGATAAAGGTATAAGTAGCTTAGAAGCTTGGCCAGAAGCTATATTATTGTATAAATTAAAATACGAAGATAACTTTAGATAATAAATACAATTTATATTTAAAAATAAAAATCTGTCCTCGATAATCGATAGGACAGATTTTATTATGCGAATTATACTTTAAGTATTCGATTAATATACATCTAAAACTGCTTCTTTTAATACTTCTCCTATTGCATCGTTTATAACTAGAGAAGCAGTGTTGTCGTATCCAGTTGAGCTTTTATTTATTAGAACTAGATCTCTACCTCTATAATAATTTATAAAACTAGCAGCAGGATAAACAACTAAAGAAGTACCACCTATTATCAATAAATCAGCAGATGATATAGCTCTTATAGCACCTTCGACAGTAGCATTATCTAAGCCCTCTTCATATAAAACAACATCTGGCTTTACAACTGAACCACATTTATCACAATGAGGAATATTACCGCCAAGGTCTAACATGCCATCTAAGTCAAAGAATTTATGACATTTAGTACAGTAATTTCTATGTACAGATCCATGCAATTCATATACGTTTTTACTGCCAGCCATTTGATGAAGTCCATCTATATTTTGAGTAACTATAGCCTTTAGTTTTCCCATTTCTTCTAATTTAGCTAAAGCCTTATGTGCATTATTAGGTTTAGCATCTGGGTAAATTAATTTATCTTTATAGAATTTAAAAAACTCCTCTGGATATTTAACAAAAAATGTATGAGATACTAGCTGTTCTGGAGTAAAATTTCTATTTAGCTTTTCACTAAATAATCCAGAAGAACTACGGAAATCAGGAATATTACTTTCTGTACTTGTTCCTGCGCCTCCGAAGAAAACTATATTATTGCTTTTTTCTATGAGCTTTTTTAATTCATTTATTTTATCATTCATATTAGGACCTCCTAAATTAATCTGGTATTGTCAAAAATATCTACTATATTTCTGATCAATCCCTTTATTTTACTTAAT
>NZ_JBJDXL010000495.1:0-2429 GCF_051866655.1 Intestinibacter sp. | reverse complement strand
ACAAAATAGATAAAAAAATAAAACAAATAGAAGATGCAATAAACACTGAACATATAAATGAAGTTGTTGAATTAAATTTAGAAGATAGAAAGATTGTGAGATTAAAGGGTAAAAATATCTCCTATGAAGATATCGGAATATATGTGAGAAAATTAGTAAAAGAATCTAGGCAGAAGGTTTCGCTATCATATGGAAATGTAGGGCTTTTTATAGATAAAAATAATTTCAAAAATGAAAAATACAACCAATACGATGGAGTATTTGCGATTATAGACAAGACTAAATACGATAGAAGGCTGCTAAAAAAGCTTCCAAAGGGCAAATATCTAAGTATTAGATTTAACGGGTACCACAAGGATGCACCTGCTTATTACGATAAAATAAAAAAATATATAGAAGACAACAATTATAGAATTTTAGACGATCCGTTTGAAATACAGATAGTAGATCCAACTTTAATACAAAAAGAGGACGACATGATTACAGAAATTCAGGTTTTAGTGGAGAAAAATGATTAATATTTTAATAAAACAGTGTTTAGATATTGACATTATACTTACTTGAAGGTTTATAATTTATATACTGGAGATATAATTATTTTAATTAGCTCCAATAGACAAAACGTATAGTTCATTAAGGGGTGAAACAAATGAAGTTTATTGTAGAAAAGGAAGTATTTGATAAGTTAGATGATGTATGCTTTGGAATAGTCGTAGCAAAGGGAATCGATAATACACAAAAAATAGAAAAGATACAAAACTTATTAGAAGCTGGAATTAAAGCAAATGAAGAAAAATACGAAGGAAAAAAAGTAAAGGAATCTGAAGAAGTAGCTTGCTATAGAGATGCTTTTAGAGAACTTGGAATAAATCCAAATAAATTTATGAGTTCTATAGAGGCTATGCTTACAAGAGTTTCTAAGAAAAAGGGATTGCCAAGTATAAATCCTATAGTAGATATCGGAAACGCTATGAGTCTTAAATACTACTTACCTATGGGAGCCCACGATATAGATACAATTATGCCACAAGATGTAGAAGTGAGATTTTCAAGAGAGGGAGATAAATTTATCCCATTTGGAGAAACAGAAGCAGAAGTATTAGACGCAGGGGAATTAGTATATGCTGTTGGAGATAAGGTAAGAACTAGAAGATGGATATGGAGACAAAGTGAAGAAGGAAAGATAGTAGAGAGCACAAAGAATATATTTTTCCCAATCGATGGATTCAAAAATTCAAATTACGACAATTTAATGGCAGCTAGAGAAGAGCTTGCTAGCTTGCTTAAAGAGATATTCGACTGTGAAATAAAAATAGGATTTATAGATAAAGATAATAGAGAATTTGAGATAGATTAAATTGATATTTTTAAAGCTGTATCTGTTAGATGATTTAAAGCAGATACAGCTTTTTTGCACTTATTTTGAACTAAAAAAATATTTTTTTGTATAAAAAGGATATATATTTTATAATAATAAAAGTGATAATATATTAAGAGCGAAATTTATACAGGAGGAGTTTAAATGGATAACAGTAAAAAAGCCATAGGAGTGTTTGATTCTGGTCTAGGCGGAATAAGTGTGCTTAGGGACCTTAAAGAGCTTATGCCAAACGAAAACTTTATCTACTACGGAGATTCAGCATATGCTCCATATGGTGTAAAGACTAAGGATGAAATTACTGAAAGATGTGTTGAGATAATAGAATTTTTTATAGAAAAAGGCGTAAAGGCTGTAGTAATAGCGTGCAATACAGCAACTAGCGCATCTGCAAACTACCTTAGAAAAAAATACAAGGATTTACCTATAATAGGTATGGAGCCTGCATTGAAGGTTGCAACACAAGGAGTAAAAAATAATAATATAGTAGTCATGGCAACACCGCTTACTTTAAAGGAAAAGAAGTTTGAGAAGCTAATGAACAAGTTTATGGGAAATAACAATGTCATAAAAATGCCATGTCCAAAGCTTGTGGAAATAGTTGAAAATGATTTGATAGATGACGAAAAAGTAGTTTTAGATCAAATTGAAGAGTACTATAAAAATATAAATGTGGATAATCTAGACAGCGTTGTTTTGGGATGTACTCATTTTATTTTTTATAGAGATTACTTAAAAAAATTTCTTCCTCAAAATACAAATTTAGTGGACGGAAATTTAGGTACTTGCAGACATCTTAAAGAGATTTTAGAAGAAAAAAATGAGTTAAATAAAGATGATAATACTGGAAAGATAGAAATATACAATTCTAGTGAGGATCAAAAATATATAAATCTTTCTAATAAATTATTGGCAAGATAGATTTGAATTAATTTTCAAATCTATTTTTTGTTATTGAGGAAATTATAATTTTTATGAAGTTTTTGTGAATTTTACAAAAATTATAGAAAACTGTGTTATTATAAAAATATAGAACCGACCGTTCGGTCTT
>NZ_JBJDXL010000494.1:0-2434 GCF_051866655.1 Intestinibacter sp. | reverse complement strand
CAACTAAATATTTAAGAAATACTTGACTTGGATTTTCATCAAAAGTATAAGTATCTTTTAATTTAATTTTTTCAACGCCTAATGGTATTTGAACATTTGTAGATCTATCAGAACCATAATAGGCAAGAATAAATTCTCCTTTCTCATACAAAGAATAGAATAAATTATTTTCTCCATATTTATCACAATTAAATCTAACATCTAATCCATAAAATCCAAATTGATTTATATATTTTATATTATTATTTATTTCAATTTCTAATTTCATATTTCTATCATAGTCATTTGAATTTATTAAATTTTCTTTTAAAGTTTTAATTTGTTTTTTATGTCTTATATCTGAATTAATACCACCTGAATAATGTATAACTCTTAAATATTCTTTTATAGCCTCTAGTAATGTAGTTTTACCTACTCCATTTTTTCCAGTCAAAATCAAATGCTTAGCTTCATCATCGCTTAAATCTATTTTTATATTTTCCAAATGTCTTACTTTTTCTATATAAATCTCGGTAATAAAATGCCTGTTCACATTACTTCCTCCTTATTTATACTACTATTTTAGTTATTAACTATTTTACTATATTTTTTTCATAAAAAATAACATTCATTAAAAATTATTATATCCTAATAATAGAAATTATTTTTTAACAAAAAAGAGATGAATTATTCTCATTTTAATTCATCCCTTTTCATATATTCTCTATATATTTAGACCTTATAAATTAATAAATTCTTCGTACAAAATGTCTAGTTACCAGTTATAAGTATTATATTTAAATCCTATCCAATATTAATATCCGCTACAGAATACAATGCAGCCTTACCACTAAGCTTTACTCTATCGCCATCCATAGTACAGTAAAGTGTTCCGCCTCTCCTAGAAGCTTGGTAAGCAACTATACTGTCCTTATTCAATTTATTTATCCAATATGGAGCTATATGGCAATGACCTGAACCACATACTGGATCTTCTATAACGTTTAATTTTGGTGCAAAACTACGTGATACGCAATCTACATCCTTGCCTGCTGCAGTTACTTGTAGTAATAATCCATCTATTGTTTTTAGTTTATCCATATCAGGATTTAATTCTCTGACTGTTTTTTCGTCGTCAAATACACAAAGTAAGTCTCTTCCCATATATGCTTCTGTTGGTTTAGCTCCTATTGCATCGACCATTGCATCAGTTATTTCAACTGGTTTTAAATCGTATGCTGGAAAGTCCATTTCGTATAAGTCACCTTTTTTATTTACTATTAAGTCGCCGCTCATTGTAGAGAATGTAACTGTTTGTAAGCCAGCTTCTACATAGTTCATAATTACATAAGCACTAGCCAATGTCGCATGACCGCATAAGTCTATTTCTCCGCCTGGTGTGAACCAGCGTAATTTATATTTATCGCCTTCTTTTACAGTGAATGCTGTTTCTGAAAGGTTGTTTTCTATAGTAATACTCATCATTGTTTCTTCTGGAAGCCAAGCATCCATTACACATATTGCTGCTGGATTTCCACCAAATACTTTTTCACTAAATGCATCTACTACATATTGTTTCATATTATAGGTCCCCCTTTTTAAATATATTATCTATAATATAAGGTTATCATTTCAAATCTTCCAAAACAATATTAAAAGCGTGTGGCATTCAATTTTGTCTAGTAAATATTATAAATGCTTTCTGATTCTAATAATTGTTTCAATATAATCAAGCCTTTTTCGAGCTCTTCAATGCTAGAAGTCGATGTGACTGCTAATCTCACGGCATTTACCGGTTTTTCCTTGCCTACAATAAATTTATTTGCAGAATAGATTCTAACGCCTTTTTTATAAGCTAGATTTTCAAACTCCAGTGCTTCAAATTTTTCAGGTAAGATAAACCATTTAAATATGCAATTTTCATCGCCCATTAGATTGTACTCTCCTAGATATTTTTCGACTAATGCGTTTCTCTCTCTAGTCGAAGCTCTATGTCTATCCATCAGCTTATAGATAGATTTTGAAACTATCATCCTAGATGCTATTTCCAGCATAAATGGCGATACTGTTATATTCATATTGTATAAAGCGTTGAATAAATCCTTTTTGTACTTCAATGGAGATACTATATATCCCAATCTAAGTCCAGGTGCCACAGTTTTTGACAAGCTATATATGTAAATTACATTATCTGGTGCATAGCTTGCGACTGAGTTTCTAGGGGTTTCCATCAAAAAACTATAGATAGAATCCTCTATTACTATTAGATCCTTTTCTTCTGCGACCTCTGCTATCATTTTTCTACACTCGTCACTCACGATGTGAGTCGTCGGATTTTGATAGTCTGGTATGATGTAAAGCCCTTTTATTCCTTCTTGTTGGCAAGCATATAAAATGCCCTCCTTGCTCATCTCACCATTTTGCTGGCTTATAGGAACTAGCTGTATTCCGAGCA
>NZ_JBJDXL010000493.1:0-11003 GCF_051866655.1 Intestinibacter sp. | reverse complement strand
ATTGATATCTGTCAAATAATGTTTTTGTTATTGCAGCTGTTAATGTAGTTTTACCATGGTCAACGTGACCGATTGTTCCTATATTAACATGTGGTTTAGTTCTTTCGTATTTAGCCTTTGCCATTTTGAATTACCTCCTAAATAATTTAATATGATTAAAGTGTTTACAATAAGCATTTTACTATTAATTATTTCTGTTTTCAAGATGTTTTTCTAATTTTCTCTTAACTCTTTGTAGTGCATTATCAATAGATTTAACATCTCTATTAAGTATGTTAGCAATATATTGATATGACTTACCACTTAAATACAATCCTAATACTTCTAATTCTAAGTCGCTTAATAATTCATTCATCTTATCTTCGATATTTTTTAGTTCTTCTTTGCTTATTATTAATTCTTCTGGATCAGTTACTATACTTGTTGCTATTATGTCCAAAAGCGTCCTATCTGATTCCTCATCATAGATAGGTTTATTCAATGATACATATGAATTTAGAGGTATATGTTTTTGTCTTGTTGCAGTCTTAATAGCAGTTATTATCTGCCTAGTTATACATATTTCAGCAAAACATTTAAAGGAATTTGTTTTGGTTCCATCAAAATCTCTGACTGCTTTATATAAACCAATCATACCCTCTTGAATTATATCCTCTTTATCAGCTCCTACTAAAAAATATGATTTAGCCTTTGCTTTCACAAAATTTTTATATTTAGATATAATGTATTCTAATGCTATTTTATCCCCTTTATTCGCTTTTAATACTATATTATATTCATCTTGTTGACTATTATCCAAACTTTCATAATAGTTATAATCTCTATCATTATCCTTAGCTAGTAACATGAAATCTCCCCCATTTACAAGTTTCCTATAGTTATATTATAGCTCAACAAATCCAGTATTTTCAATGCTTTCTACGAATGTTCTCAAGTTTCGACAAAGTTGTATCATCTAACCTATCTTCCAAGAAATTTCGCTGAATTTTTTTCGTATTATCTCGCTGTTTTTCTTTTATTTTCGTCAAAGTTTCATCAAGATAGATTTTTAATTCCCTTGCAGAAATTCTAGTTGCACCTTTCCCCAAAATAATTTGTTGCTCTGCATAATCACTAGTAGCCACTTGAATTTTATCGTATTTAGATAATGTACTTATAAATTTTTCTATATAACTGTCTGCAGTTTGATGTTCTTTTGTATATACAATAGTTATATATTTTCTTCTTTCAACCTTTTCCCTGCTATTTTTAACATTGTAAGCATCAAAAACAACAATTGCTTTTTTGCCGTTATATTGCGCAAATTCAATTATATAGTGTATTAACCTCTCTCTTGCAGCATCTAAATCTTCACTTGCCAATGTCTTCAATTCTTCCCAATCATTTATGATATTGTAACCATCTACAATTAAATACGATTTATGTTTTTTCTTAGCCATTAATCCTTCTTCATTCTTTGTCTAAAAATTTCATATAACAATATTCCGCCTGCAACTGAGGCATTTAGAGATGATACATTTCCTATCATCGGCATCTTAACTACAAAATCACAATTTTGCTTAACTAATCTAGACACTCCAAAACCTTCACTTCCAATTACTAATCCTATTGGGCCTGTTAGGTTTTGTTCATAGAAAACCTCTCCATCCATGTCAGCTGCTGCTATCCAAAGTCCTTCTTTTTTTAATTGCTTTATAGTATTTACTATATTGGTTACTTTACATACTGGAACATATTCAACTGCTCCTGCTGAAGCTTTTGCTACTACAGAAGTAATATGAACTGATCTTCTCTTTGGTATGATTACACCGTGAGCTCCAACCGCATCTGCTGTTCTTATTATCGTACCAAGATTATGGGGATCTGTTATTTCATCTAGTATAATAAAAAATGGATCTTCACCCTTTTTCTTTGCTATTTCCAATAAATCACTTAGTTCGTAATACTTGTAATCACTTACTACTGCTATTACACCTTGATGTGAATGACTTGTACTTATTTCATCTAATTTGTGTTTATCAACATATTGTATAACTATGTTTTTTTCTTTAGCCATACCTATTATTTTTTTGATAGACCCTTCCTTAGATGAATTTGATATCATTATCTTATCTATTGCCCTATCACTTCTCAAAGCTTCTATGATAGGATTTCTACCTTCTATATTTGCCAATAATTTCACCGCCTATAAATTATTAAATTTTTCTCTTATTTCTTTTATTTTTCCACATGACATGTTACCTTCTGGGCATGGTCCATTTAAACAATTTGGTCCCACGTTGTTAAATAAAGTAGGTGCTACCTCTCTTACTAATTTTAACATTTGTGTAGCTAATTCCCTAATCTCCCATTGAGCTCTTTCACAGCATCTGTGATGGAAGAAATTATACAAGCTTCTGGCATTTATTGTAAATACCATTTTTGTTTCGCAAGCATTTGGGAATACATATCTCGCATCCTCTATAGATTTTTTCTCAGCTTGTGATTTAGCTTTCTTTTCGCTTACCCCTTTGTCTAATAAATCTTGGTAATGCTTTTTAAATAGTATTCCTACTAATTTATCATAGTCTTCTTGACATTTGTTCATTGATTCTATGAATATTTTTTTAGCTTCTTCATTTTTTTCTATTTCTGGTGGAATTATATATTCAAATTGATCAAGCTTTACATAACGTTGTGATTGCTGTGAAAAGCTTGCAATTCTGTGTCTCACGATTTGGTGAGAACAGCTTCTTGATATTCCTTCAATTCCAAATGTAAATGTAACATGCTCGATTGGTGACTCATGACCAATACTTACTAGCATATTTAAAAATTTATCTATACTTTCTTGAGTTAAATTTTGTTCTATTTCATCCACACCAACTTGAGAATAACATAGCTTAGCAGCCATAGATATTACTTTTTCCGGTTCTGGTGTATGGGCTAATAATTTTACTTTCATAATAAAATCCTCCTATTTTTTTATTTATAAACTTAATATATAAAGATTTTTTAATTTATATGTGAACTTTCTTTATATTTTCGCAAAAAAACTTTATAAAATGCAATTTCATATAAAATAACTTCACCAATTAATTATACACTAAAAATACATTATAAAAAAACACCACTTTCTTACAAAACTTTAAAGCATGCTTAAAAGTGGTGTTTTTAATTATATTTCTCGTTCTATAATTTCTATACTCTTTTGGACTATATATTCTAGTCGCTCTCTATCTTCACTTAGATACAAATACCCTATCAAGGCTTCAAAGCCTGTCGCACATTTGTAATCAATAATATCGGCATTTTTAGGTGATGTATGAGGCTTTTGATTTCTACCTCTTTTAAAAATCCTCATCTCTTCTTCTGTCAATTCATCCTGTAATTCATGTATTATTGTCGCTTGTGCCTTAGCCTTAGAGTATTGTATAGCTGATTTGTGAAGATCATTTACTTTTCTGTTGATATTTTGTCTTATTAGATGTTCTCTAATATAAGATTCATAAACTGTATCTCCTAAATATGCTAAAACTAAAGGTGACATAGTTATTAATTCAGTTTTGTCCATTTTTATGCTCTTTTCCATTTTACGCCTTGTCTTGTGTCTTCAAGGACGATACCCTTATCTAATAATTGTTGTCTTATTTCATCTGCTAATTGGAAGTTTTTAGCCTTTTTAGCTTCTGTTCTTTGTGCTATTAATTTTTCTATTTCTTCGTCTAGCATTTCTTCTTTTTTGTCGTTTACTATGTTTAAAACACCAGTTAATTCGTTGAATTCAGCTAATGTTTTTTGAGCAAATTCCTTTGAAGAATTTTCAGTTATGTTGCTGTTCATGAATTTAGCTAATTCGAATATTGCACTTACTGCATCTGCTGTATTAACATCATCATCCATAGCATCTATGAATTTTTGTCTAAATCCAGCTAATTCATCTTGTAGCTTAGCTTCATCTTCAGTTATCTTAGTATCCCCAAGATTGCTTATTATAAACTCAGCTCTTTCTTTAGCATTGTATAATCTTTCAAGACCTGCTTTAGATTGATTTAATATTTCGTCGCTGAAGTTAATTGGATTTCTATAATGAGTAGATAGCATGAAGAATCTAACTACAGCTAAATCGTAAACTTCTGATATTTCTCTAACTGTGAAGAAGTTTCCTAATGATTTACTCATTTTTTCGTTATTTACATTTATATATTCATTGTGTAGCCAGTAATTAGAGAAATTCTTTCCACTTCTAGCTTCACTTTGTGCTATTTCATTTTCGTGGTGAGGGAATTTTAAGTCTTGTCCACCAGCATGTATGTCTATAGTTTCCCCTAAGTATCTATTAGACATAACAGAGCATTCTATATGCCATCCTGGTCTACCTTCGCCCCAAGGACTTGCCCATCCTGGTTCTCCTTCTTTTTTAGCTTTCCATAAAACAAAGTCCATTGGATGTCTTTTTTGGTCGTTTACTTCTATTCTTGCTCCAGCTTCTAGTTCTTCTTGTTTTATACCAGAAAGCTTACCATAGTCTTTGAATTTTTTAGTATCGAAATAAACATCTCCATTAACTGCATAAGCATATCCTTTGTCTTCTAGTTCTTTTACGAAAGCTATTATTTGTTCTATGTTGTTTGTTACTTGAGGATGCACGTCTGCTCTTTTGATTCCTAATCCGTCTGCATCTACAAAGTATTCTTTTATGTATTTAGTAGCAACTTCTTCTGGTGTGATGTTTTCTTCATGACTTCTTTTTATTATTTTATCATCTACATCTGTGAAGTTTTGAACATATGTAACATCATATCCCCTGTATTCTAAGTATCTTCTCAATGTATCAAATATTATAAAAGGTCTAGCATTTCCTATATGTATAAAGTTGTATACTGTAGGCCCACAAACATACATTTTCACCTTGCCTTCTTCAATTGGTACGAATTCTTCTTTTTTACGTGATAATGTATTATATAATTTCACGACAATCACCTCTCCTCTTCTTAAATTTTATTTAGTGTTTTCTGTATTTAATTAATATTTCATATATTTTTTTCTTTAATTTTTTATATAGTTTCAACTGTTTACTATAATATTATACCTTATTACACAATTTTAACAACATATATAAATGTATTTTTTATTATTTTGATAATCTTAAGAAAAATAATCCCCCAGATGTATATCTAGGGGCATTTTTTAAAATTTATTAATCATCATCGTCGTCATCATCATCTTCTTCATCGTCGTCATCATCGTCGTCATTACTATTATTGCTGTTGTTGTTATTACTATCATCATCATTTTTTGATTTATTCTCCATATTAGCTATTTCTTTTCTTATTCTTTCTCCTTTTTCAATCAATTTAGAATTTGCCACAATGAATTTATCCAATCTAGTGTAATCAATATCCTTTTCTACACATGACTCTAATTCTTCTAAATAATGTATATCCTTTAATTCATATTTACCTAATGTCATATCTTCTGAATCAGCTAATTTTACATCATCCATATCTGATTTTATGAATAAGGTATATGGTAAATATTTTTGCACCGTAGATTTTAAATCTTTGTCATATGCAGTATTGTTTTCATCAGAAATAGAATATCCAGCTAATACATAATTGTCATTTTCTAACAAATCACTTACATGCTCAATAGCATCATCGAGAGTTTCTCCCTCTATATAATCTAGCTCCTTATTTGGAATAGAATTATCTCTAGAAGTCGCTTCAACCACATGTTTATTTTCATCTAATTTCATTTCAAGACCTGAATTCCCATCCAGAGAAATTACTGCATAACTGTTATTTTTGAACGGATTTAATAACATCCAAACTACTAAAATAGCACCTATTAAAATAACCAGTAATCCCAATCCCTTAATAAAATTCTTATTCTTAAAGAAAGGAACTTTTTCATCGCTATAGCATATATCCTCATCTACAATATAAATCTTCTGCCCTTCCTGCATGCTCTTCTTCTTTTTAATTTTTATAAATTCGAATTCAGGAGTCATAGCAATAGCATAATCGTCTTTTATTTCCATAATAATAACCTTATTAGAATTCATAACTACTTAACCCCCTTAATCCAAATTATTAAATTAGTATACTTTTTAAAAAACAGTACAGCTGTAGAAAGAATAAAGGTTTTACTTCTCTTTATTATTTTTTCTGTTATCTCAAACCTTCTCGATACATCCTTAATAGGCAATTTTCTCTTTGCATATACCTTTTCTATTATAACTTCATCCTCACTTACTTTATATCCAATTTTAATAGCTCTATCTCTAGTATCCTTATGCTTTGGCGATTCTTTAACCAATATCTCAAAGGTTATCCCAAATAGCCCTAGCTCCTCTTTAAAAGCCATTATTTCATCTCTCAAGTCAGAAGTAGTCTTGTCTACCTTGACATTATCATCATGTATCTGCATTCCAGCCTCTGTAAGCTCTTCAATGGATGTTGCTGCTTCTAATCTAGCATTTTTCTGAAGATGATTTTTTAATCTACTCTCTATAACAAGCTTTGCAAACGACCAGAAATTACCTCTTTCCTCGTTGTATCTTTCAATAGCTTCATTAAACGCAATCAAAGCGACACTAAACTCCTCGTCATTATCAGTACATACATACCTGCCCAAAAATGAACTCGTTGTTTTTACTATGAAAGGAATGTTTTCTTCTATAAAATCATTTATGTCCATTCTAGGACCCTTGTTAAAACTCATCAAATCACCTCTCTTTGTCCTGATTCTCCTAATATATAGTACCTATACCTTATCAAATATAGGTACTTTTTCACAAAAATTAGTATCCATTATGTAAATTATAGCATTCTTACAAATATATAAAAAATATTTTTGTAACTTATTTACTCTTGCAGATAATTGATCTTTAAATAATAAACCTCCTAATATATTTACACTTCTATAAATCTATCAGGAGGTTTATTCATTTATTTATATACACTCTATTAAATTTTTATTTTTATATTTTTTACTTAAATACATATTTATTTAAATCAGTTTCTATGCTCATCATTTCTGCCATAGCAATAATTATACAAATAATAATCACCATCGTACATTTAAATGAATATACTCTTATATCACAATTTATAGAATAAACACACGCCATTATCAAAGTTAACCCCCATATACATGATATTTTTCTCTGTATTATTTTTGCAATATTACTATTAATTTCTTTTAAAACATTCAATTTATGAATATAGTATTTCATTACAAAGCCATAATAAAGTAAATCATAAATAAATAATCCCATACCTAGATAAAAATTTTGAAAATTTTTATAAGTAATAATAGATCCATTCCAAATTAGAAATATGCAGAGACCCATAACCATAGCTTCCAAGCCGAACTCAATTCTTTCTTTCATATGTTTCTTCTCTGTTGCTACTTTTATATAATCATTTTCTACTACAAAATCTGCTATTTTTAACATAAATTTAAACATTTTATTTTCCTCTTTAATAATATCTTGTGCAAACATATTCAGTAGATAAAGGTCCCTTATCTGAATCTTTTGTATATCTACCATAATACCATCTTATATTATCTTTCTCCACCATCATATTTTTACTTTCAATGTAATGTCCTTGTGTTCCATGATAATATATATATGTTTTACTTGATAAATATTTAGTATTTTTATAACTTCCAAATGCTTTATCTAATAATTTATCTGCTGCTCTATCGCAAGATGAATTGACTATAGATTCAGCAATACCTGATAAACCTAATGAAGCAGAAATACCATGAATAAGTGCTTTCGCTAACCCTTTTCTTGTATATTCTTCTAACATTTTGCCTAATTTTATATCTGGATTAGTTCTAACTCCTATATATTTAGAGTAATCTGAAGATTTACCATAAGGACAAGCATTTGTAACCCATCTGTCTCTATCAGCTAAAGGCATTATTTGTGTATCATTATCACTTATTGAAACACTACTTTCTACTATAATTTTTTCACCATCTATATATAAATCTCCTTCTTTCTTTAAAACAGTGTCTTCTTTTTCTCCTTCTTTTATATTTAATTGTTGTAAACCTTCTTCATTTTTAGTTACAGACAACTCAGAAAGTAAATCATCATCAAAGCTTTTTACAATATAAACATATTTACCTCCATTTATATTTATTTTAATTATTTCATCTAGATTTTCACCATATAGACTTAATACTTTTAATTCATCTTCTATTTGCTTTCTTTCAGTATCACTTATTTCTCTAGAAACTAATAAATCAATATCTATATTTCCTTTGTCACTAATATTTTTTTGATAATTCGTTTCTTCTGCAAATACAGTTAAAGAACAATTCAAAACTATTAACATTGATAATATTATTGATAAATATTTTTTTAACATAATTTCTCCTCCCAACATATTATTTATAATCATTTAAATCTTTCAAAATGCTTGAATTTTTTTAAACTAAATCATTTCTATCACATCCTTAATTAATAATATTTTTATTTAAATTTATTAATATTTAACAACTTCACTAAAAGATGCAACACTTTCTGATTTATCTCCTTTATATGATTTCATCGTAGAAAAAACTCTATATTCATACCCTTTACTTACTGACTTAGTTTTTTCTAAAGAACAAGTAATTCCTGCTTTAGACACTGTCCAAGCCTCTACAGTTTTCCATTCTCCATTAACTTTCTTCTGTAATCTTGATGTTATCAAACTTTTATCGACTTCTAAATCAGATTTCATAGATGCTTTTATAGTAGCAATTCCATTACTTATATTTAATTGACTTTTTTCACTTTTTACATACAAATACATTAATTCAACATCGCTATCATTAAAATTATCTATTGTAGTAGCAGAAATAGGAACTATAAAACTAAATGTTAACATAATACTTATTATTAAAATTTTTATCTCGTTTTTTATTTTCATAATAAAAACTCCCCTTTCTCTCTATTTATATATACCTTTGTATATATAAACGAAAAAAAAGAGGACTTTGTTTCAATTTTTATAATTTTTTTGTTTTATTTTACACTTTCTGCTATTTTTATTAATTCATTATACTTATTCTCTAACACACTCTTGTATCCATCTTCAGTTTCAACGGTAAGTATATAACAATTTTCTTCATCTTGCCACATAAGTGTATATTCTTCTCCTTTTTTTATATACTCAGCCTCATACATACCATTTATTATTAATTTATTTACTTCTGCATCTTCAGTATCTATAGATAAATGTTGATTTTCTATTTTAAAACATTCAAAAAATATACCATCATTATTATTTTTATAGAATAACATAATGTCATTGCTCATTAATTCTTTTTCTGTTTCTTTAAATCCTTCCGGTAAGTATGTTGGCAATTTCACATTAAATTCCTTTTCTGATTTACCATTAAATTCAAAAAGCGTAAATTCCTTATGTATATCCTTTATAGCTTCAATTACCCTATATCTAATAGCATCAACACTCATCGTTGCCCCAAACACAGAAATTATAATCAAAAATATGATTGCTACTTTCTTTGAATATTTATAAAATTTTGCTACAAAATTACATCTCTTTTCTTGCTTTATAATTTTCTCAATTTGATTTTCAAACTCTTCTGAATACGTATGATCTATTTCTTCATCATCAGGTATTTTATCAGTTATATATTCATCTACAGTCTTACAATATTTATAAAGTAATTCGTCCGTAATTTTTTTACTCATTATCAACACCTTCCATTTTATTCAAAATAAATTCTAGCTTTTCTTTTCCTCTAGCCAATCTTACTCTAACTGTAGATTCTTTTATGTCTAGTAATTTTGCTATTTCGTAATTTTCTAATTCATGACTATACTTTAATAAAAATACTTCTTTATAGATTTCTGGAAGCTTCATTATGGCAATTTCTATATCATTTAACCCCTCTTTTTCTACTTCTTCTAGTTCATCCGATGGGAAAATCAAGTTATCCTCTAATTCGACTTCTACCCTATTTGAAAGACTTTTTCTATATGCATCTATAGCAGTATTTTTAACTATAATTGATATAAAAGATTTAGTTTTTTTGCTATTTATTTTTTTGATTTTATCTAAATTTCTAATTATTTTTATAAAACTATCTTGTACTACCTCATCAATATCTCGTTCATCTTTTAATATCTGATTTGCTATCCAAAACATCATTTTTTTATATCTATTGTAAATATCTTCAAACTTTATCTTGTCATCTTCATTGTCTATTAAAGACATATACATTATCATAAGACATTTTCCCCCTATTAATGCTTAATACTGTTTACCTAAGTATAGCATTAATATTGCTGTATATTAAAATAAATTTATCCTTACATAATCTTTTATAATTCTATAATAATTTTATTTCATATATATAAACGAAAAACTAAATGGATTTGTTTCAATTTTACAATAATTCTAAAAAAAATAAAATTTTATTAAAAAATTTATAAAAGTTGAAACAAATTTATGCTATTTTCCGTTTATATATATGAAAGAGAAATAAGGAGGTGTTTCTATTATGAAAACATAAAACTATATGAATATTTTTTCTACAGTAAAGTAACATAAGGAGGTTGTATATATGTTTAAAAAAATATTTAAGAAAAAAAAATTTTTTTTAATTTTAGGATTACTTTTAATCAGTTTTATTTTTATTCAAAAAGGAACTAATGTTTTTAGTAATTCATCTAGTAATGCTCTATTTTTAAAACACAAAGGTGACATTTATATTGATGAAAAAGACGATAATTTAAAACTTTCATTGATATTTGTAGATTCTAAAAACAGCACTTTATTTAAGAATTTAAATGAAAAATTAAAATCAGACAGTAAATATATTTCTAATAATTATTTAATCTATAATGATAAAAAAAATAATATAGAAATTTATTTGAATAAATTACACAAAAGTAATAAATATAAAGATATTTGTTTATATTCTATGGATATAGATATTAATTTTTTAGAAAAAAATAATTCTTATAATTTAAAAACTTTGGAGTTGCT
>NZ_JBJDXL010000492.1:0-2443 GCF_051866655.1 Intestinibacter sp. | reverse complement strand
GAACACAATTTTGAGCCAAGAACCCTCTTTTCCAACTACCTCTAAAGTATCTCCTTTTTTAACAGTCCATATAACAGGGTATGTATTCCCAGGACCACTTCTTACATTTAATGCAGTAGCTTCAACCCTTCCTATACTTGTCGAATCAGCATAGCTAATTACCTTAAAACCAACAGTAACAACTAAGGCTACTGACATCATAAGAGAAATTAACTTCTCCTTCATAGTATTCCCCACTTTCTAATTGTTATTCTAACAATATTTAATTTATTTTACAGCATAAATCATTATAACACCAATTAACAATAAATTAACATTAAAATCAACAAAAAAAGTATGAAATTAAATACAATCGTAAATATATATCTAATTTCATACTTCCATTAAAACATTTAAATATATTACATTTTTTCTATATATATTACTTAAACTATTCTTCTTCCATTTACAAAAGCTCTATAATAATGGCCACTAGACATATTTGATATAACAACCTTTCCTTTAGTTGAAGACGCATGTATAAATTCTCCTGAACCCAAGTAAATTCCCGCATGTGAAACCCTTCCATTATTTTCTCCTTGAGTATCGAAAAATACTAAATCTCCTTTTTTAAGATTGCTTCTACTGACATATGTGCCGTATTTGCTTTGTGGTGATGGCGATCTAGGAATTGTTATCCCTAAAACCTGCTTAGCTACATAATAAGTAAATCCTGAACAGTCAAAAGTATTTGGACCTTGAGTCCCCCAAACATATTTGCATCCTAATTTAGACTTAGCATAGCTCACAATCCTATCAGCTTTACTTGATGAGCCTGATAAATATTGACTAGAAACATAACCAGTTGTGCTGTTGTATTTTATTTTTGACCAGTTTCCAGTTTTGCTTATGTAAGTTACCTTTGTGCCCTTGCTGATTTTGCATATTACAGAATAGCTTGTCCCTGGCCCTGTTCTAAAATTTACTCTAGCTGTAACAGTCTTGATAGTATCAGCATAAACTTCATTTGCTCCTTCTACAGATGAACCGACAAAAGAAAAAATCATCGTCAGCGCAATCAAAATTCCTAAAAATTTGGTTGTCTTTTTATTCATTTAGATAATTCTCCTTCTTTCCTTATATTTCCTACCCTTTTTTTATATTTTTAATCATTTTTTTGGTTATTCTTTTAAAAACTACATTTATAATCAAACTTTTACCATGTTAATTAATATTATTACATTTTTTTAACTTTTTCACAATATATTTTGTAACTTTTTTGTAACTTTTTTAATTATATCTACATGATATAAACTCTAATTTGCTTTCATTAATATAATTTCAGCTCTAATCTGAGTTTGATAAAAATAAATAATCCATGTATAATAGGATATAATAATGATAGCATTTTGAACGAAAAGGAGAATTTTAATTTGATAAAATTAGGTGAATACAATAAATTAAAAGTAAAAAGAAAGACAAATTTCGGCTATTTTGTAGGAGAAGAAGGCGCAAACTCAAACGACGATGTTCTACTTCATAAAAGACTTCTAAACAAACACACAGTAGAGGTCGGAGATGAAGTTGAGGTATTCATATATATGGACTCAGAAGGTAGACTTTCTGCCACTTTAGAATACCCAAAGGCAAAGCTAGGCGACGTCGCTTACCTAAAGGTAGTAGCCCACACTAAAATAGGAAGCTTTGTAGATGTAGGTCTTCCAAAGGACATCCTAGTTCCTTTCAAACAACAAACTTTTGAAATGACTAAGGGACAAAGATACCTATTCTATATATACCTAGATAAAACTGGAAGATTAGCAGCTACAACTGACATCTTCCCATACTTATCAACAAAACACGACTACAAAATCGGCGATACAGTAGAGGGAATCGTATACGGCTTCCAAACAAACAACACAGCGATGGTATGTGTCGACAACAAATACGATGCAGTAATCCTAAACAACGAATACTTCACAGAGCTAAAAATAGGCGACAAGCTAGAAAATCTAAGAGTTATAAAAATTTACGAAGACGGTAAACTAGGCCTATCTCCAAGAGGCGAAAGATCCGAGGAACTAGATACACTAGAAAAAGCAATAATGAGCTACCTAGAAGGAAACGACGGATTCATGAGATTTAACGACAAATCATCTCCTGAAGAAATCAAAACAGTCTTCAACTCTAGCAAGAAAAACTTCAAAAGAGCCCTTGGAGTTCTAATGAAGAAAAACCTTATAACTCAAGACGAAAGCGGATGCCATAGAGTTTAATAAGCTCTCTTATAAATTCTGATAAAACTTACAAAGCTTGCTTATAAAAGGCTATCGAAAAACTCGATAGTCTTTTATAATGCATCACAAAAACCCAGACTATATAGTCTTATAAAGATCCTCTCTATCCAAACCTAATTTCTCTAAAGTAAGCCCATCTCTGTAAAAATCAGTTTGAAGCATACTCG
>NZ_JBJDXL010000491.1:0-2451 GCF_051866655.1 Intestinibacter sp. | reverse complement strand
TTAATTTTACTTGAGCTAACGCTATTAAAGAACTCATTTCATCTATATTTAAATTATCTACCATTGATTTGACTTCTTTAGAACTAAACATATTTGAATGTTGTTGTCGAAACATATTGCACCTCTTTCTTATTTAGGCAACTTATAATACCTAATCTTAAATATTTTTACTTTTATATAAATTCTTGGTTATATTATGTCCTGACAAAATTTTTTTATACATATGTCACAAAATGCTTAAACATATTTACAATAGCTCCGCTTGAATATATATACAATGAAACTTAGAGCATTTCATAACTTCTTTTTGTAAACAAAAAAAGTTACCCTAAGGGCAACTTTTTTTAATATTTATTGAGTAAAAAATTCATTTAGTTTATCTTTTATAGTATCTAAAATTGTTTTATCTGAAGAATCCCCTTCACTATTATTGTAATTCCAATTATTTTGATTTTGGTTTTGTCTCCAAGCATAAAACTCTGCTTCTGCCTTTTGCATATCTTTTCTAGCTACTTCTTTTGCATTTGCCTTTCTTATATTGGCAGCTTCCTCTTCCTCTTCTTGTAGCTTTTCAAGTTCTTTTTTCAATTCGTTTGATTCGACTTTTATCTTTTGAGAGCCGTTATCTATATTTACGATTCTTTCTAAACATTCAATCCCCTTATCGTAAAGCCCTTTATCTTTGTATTTTTCTGCTTTAGACATCTTCATAGCTTGCATATACATAGATCTGGCACTTTCGTTTTTAGGATCCTCTTCAAGTACATCTGATAGATATTTTTGGGCATCATAGTACTCGTGATTTTCTAGAGCCTTTTGTCCTTCTTTAAAAAGAGAATCCTCTTCTCTATTACATCCTACAGAAAAAACTAACACCACAATTAAGATAATTAAATATTTTATTTTCATGATTATTCCTCCATAGATATAAGAGTATTCAATATAACTTCTAATCTAAATCAATTATATAACTACACTATATAAAATATCAATCATCATAATTGTAACCTAGTTATCAGATTTGTAACCTTTTTATTACACTTCTAGAGACAGTAAATCTTCGTAGCTTTGTCTCTTACAAGATAATATATCTTCTCCGTTTTTTACAAATACTACAGGATTTTTTGGTATTTTATTATAGTTTGAAGCCATGGCATATCCATAAGCTCCAGTTGTAGTAGTTATAAGAATATCTCCGCTTTCAATATCTCCTACTTCTGTGTCTGATATCAAAATATCTCCACTTTCACAACATTTACCAGCTATAGTTACTTTATGATTATGTCCAGTTTGATTTATTTTATTCACTATAGCACATTCATATCCTGCTTGATATAGAGAAGGTCTTATATTGTCTGTCATTCCTCCATCTACGCTTACATAAGTTCTTACGTCTTTTATTTCTTTAATAGAACCTACAGTGTAGATTGTACTTCCTGCATTTGCAACTAGTGATCTACCTGGTTCTATTAGTAGTGTTGGAACTTTTATATCTAGTTTTTCGCAAACTTCATTTGCTTTATTTATTATAGCTTCACAGAAGGCACTTATAGTTCTTGGCTTGTCTTCTTTAGTGTAGTAAACACCTATTCCTCCACCTAAGTCTACTTCTGTAAGATTTATATCGTCATTTTTTTCGTTTACTTCTTTTAGTAAGTTTAGCATAACCTCTACTTCATCTAAATAAGGCTCTATTTCAAATATTTGAGAGCCTATATGAGCGTGAATTCCCACAAGCTCTATATTTTTATATTCTTTTACTTTTTCTACAGCCTTGTAGAAGTCTCCATTTACAAGCGCAAATCCAAATTTAGAATCTATTTGTCCAGTCTTTATGTAGTCGTGAGTATGAGCGTCTATTCCTGGAGTAACTCTGAAGTATATTTTTTGAGTCTTGTTGTTTTCTAGGCAAAATTTTTCGATTAAATCTAATTCATAGAAATTATCTACTACAAATCTTCCAACTCCTAATTCTATCCCTAATTTTACTTCATCTACTGTTTTATTGTTTCCATGGAATAATATATTTTCCATAGGCATACCTGCTTTATATGCAGTGTATAATTCTCCGCCTGATACGACATCTAGACAAAGACCCTCTTCTTTGACTACTTTACACATGTATTTAGTTAAAAATGCCTTACCTGCATATGCTACCTTATTTCCATTTTCATTTACTTTAAAAGATTTTATATATTCTCTGCAATTATTTCTTATCAATTCTTCATCAAATACATATAGTGGAGTTTTATATTTTTCTACAAGATCAAGAGTTTTTACTCCACCTATATAAAGGTCATCGTTTTTTATTTCCATACTTCCGTGAAGTTTCATATCGTCCTCCTAAATTCTAGTAATTTTTATACATTAAATTCTTTTGCTATTTCATTTACAGCTACAGCTGTATCTTCAGAGCTTATAGCACAAGTTATTCTTATTTCTGATGTAGTT
>NZ_JBJDXL010000490.1:0-2451 GCF_051866655.1 Intestinibacter sp. | reverse complement strand
ATAAAATAATAGCCTTATTTTCTGCACTTTTATATTTAATACCAATTGCTTTAAATAAATTAAAATCAAAAAATGATAAAATAAGACCTATATACGTTAAAATATCAAGTATATTGATCTTACTTTTAAATTTATCATTATTAATTCTTTTATAAAATTTTTATAGGCTTATTTGATTTGTATTTTCAAATAAGCCTATTTTTTTAACATATTAAAGTGGTTTAACAGGCAACATTTCTATATATCCCCTTTTTCCAATCGGTTCTAACTGGATTCTCGGATTTTCAGTATCCCATTTGTATCTCCACATAGCTGGATTATATTTTTTGATTGCTTCTTGTACCTCTTCAATAGCTTGACAGTAATCCTCCTCTAAAAAAGGTTCTCCTTGGAACACCATATAATCTGCTTCTGGTAGTTCAATTAAATCAAATCCTTCTGGAATTTCTCCATCAAAATCAATTGAAACCTCTACACCCTGTACATATTCAGATGTATTCGGCTTGCGATACTTCTCAGGTAGCCATAGACAAACTGGCTCTCCACTTATAAACTGCATACTTGTGAGAAATCCCCATACCTCACAGCCAACCTCTTCACAGTATTTAAAGTATTCTGTAGCTGTTTTTGCTCGTTTTATCAAAACCTTTCGTGAAGGCTTATGCATTAATTGTATAAAAACATTTTTAACTGACATCTTTTTATGCTCCTTTCTAATTTCTTTATAAATTACTCCATATGGAATAAACAGCTGTAGTGGGATAGGGTTTTTAGCATATTCACTAGGATTACATCCAAATTCTCTAGAAAAAGCCCTTTGATACCCATCCACACTCTGAAACCCCAAATCAAAAGCAATATCTATAATCTTACAATCTTCATCTCTCAATCTCAAAGCCGATTTAGATAACTTCAGCCTTCTGATATACTCAGCTGGTGTATAATTTGTATATTCCTTAAACAATCGATGTGAATACCACGGTGAAAATAAAGAAATTTTAGCTAAATCAGCGAGAGTAATACTCTCATTGATATGCTTTTCTATATAATCCTGCATTCTCTGTACTGCAATTATTTTATCGTGCATATTTCCACCTCCAATATACTTATCATACACCATCATCTATTTGTTTTCTCGACTTATCTTGCTATTTTAAAAATCTATTCCCATCGGAAAAATTTAATAGCTGTACCTACACATATCAAAATAATCGCAACCATAATTATTATAGGTACTAAAACATTATTTATTTCAGTTCCCAAAGTAGCTGCTTTTAGTATCTTTATACCCTGTGTAAGCGGCATAATATTTACTACCTTTTGCATCTGAACAGGCATAATTTCATATGGTACAGTTGCTCCTGAAAATACTAGCATCGGAAAATATAATATAGATGCAATTACAGACGCACTTTTACTATTTTTAGCTATTCCACCGACTAACATACCTATACTAAGTATAGACATTAAAACTAATAACCATCCAGCAAAGAAAGTCAAATAAGATCCTCGCATTTCAAATCCCCAAAATAATTTTGCAAAAATCCAGAGAACAGCTACAGAAACTGCTGAATAAATTGTATAAATCGCCAAATGAACAAATAATATCATAGCTGGACTTATCGGTGTCACTTTAAATCTTTTTAATATTTTTCGCTCTCTATAATCTGACACCAAAATAGGCAGTCCCATTAAACCGCCTGCACATATAGCAATTGTACTCAATGCACCAAATGATTGCTCTATAAAAGAATAATCTGCACCCTCAAAAGCAGGCTTATTACCGTAAATAAATCCTAAGATAACAAGCACAATTACCGGCATTATAATAGCAAAAATAACCATATTCATATCTCTAATAGATAATTTTCCTTCTATCTTTAACATTTTCCCAAACATCTATTTTCCCTCCTCATCTGAATACCAAAGATATGCATCCTCAAATTTGTCACATGGACTATTTTTTATAGCCTCCTCGATTGTACCGTGAAAAACAGTTTTTCCTTTATTTAAAATAAGTATCTCATCACATAATACTTCGACCTCATCCATAAAATGTGAAGTTAAAATAATCGTCAAACCATCCTTTTTTAATTTTTCTAATATCCTCCACACTTCTCGTCTCGCTCTAGCATCTAATCCTGTCGTAAGCTCATCTAAAAATACGACCTCAGGCTGTGGAATAAGAGCGAGAACAATAAATAATCGTTGACGTTCTCCACCAGAAAGAGATTTTACTGGGTTCCTTTCCTTATCAGCTATGCCGAATTCTTTTAACAGACCTCGCCAATCTGCTGGATTTTTGTATATACATGCTGTTTCTTCACACAATTCATCAACTCTTATTTCTGATTGATAATTTGAATCTTGGAACTGAACACCTATTTTTTCAAATAATTTCTTTCTATCCTTTATTGGATTCATCCCACAAATGCTAATATCTCCGGAATC
>NZ_JBJDXL010000489.1:0-2457 GCF_051866655.1 Intestinibacter sp. | reverse complement strand
TGATGGTTCACATGGTTCCCCCAACCTAGTTGGAAAGTTTATTAAAGCTAGTGCAGATACAGTTGGGGAAACTATTGTACATGAGAATAATGAAGTTACTCTTACAGTTGACAATCTCCCAAAACATAATCATCCTTATACTATAAGTGAGGAAACATCCACAGGAACTATAGGAAATACAGAATCAGAGGGTAACTTTAGTGGTTATAATACAGATTATAGTGAAATGATGACCTCTAGAGTATTTGCACCAACAGCACTCAGAACTATGGAAATTATTACAATTCCAAAAGATAGTTCTGGAAATATTACAGATTCTACAATAAGTAACTGGGGAGTTACTTCTATTTCCTATGACGCTGGAGGAATAAATTATAATGGATTTATTTACATGGATGAACACACTCATACATTAACTATGGATCCTCACACTCATACTATTAGCGAATAGGAACAAGAGTGGAAAAATACTCCAATTAAAATAGAACCAAATTACTACTCTCTTATATTTATAATGAAATGGAAATGATTTATGGCTGATTTTGATGATGTAATTTTTGAAGAAGATGAATTTGCTGATAATGGTTTAGAAGATTAGAGTTCTTAGAATACAGAAAACGATTTAACTTCTGAGGTTCTTAAAGCTAGAGGTATTTCTGACCCAAGCAAAATCAAGTTTGAAGAAGATGGACAAGTTGTAGAAAAAGATTGGAATTCCTTAGATAGAGAAGAATAGCTTAATATTTTAATTGGTGAACCTGAGAAAGCAGCAGAGGAGAATACTTAGTTTACTAATGATGAAATGCAATTGATACAATCTATTAGAAATAGTGGTATGAGTATTGATGATTACTTTAATAGTTTACAAGCTCCTCCTGAGAAAACCTATGATGTAGATTAGCTATCTGACGATGATGTTTATGCTCTGGACCTTCTACAAAAAGTAGGAGAAGAGAATATCACAGATGAGGAGATTACACAAGCTTTAGAGTAGGCAAAATCTAATGAGGCTTTATTTAAGAAGACTGTAGATAGCTTAAGAAACAACTTTAAGAAAATCCAAGATGATGCTGAGTAGCAAGCTAAAGAAGAACAAGAAAGATTACAGAAGGAAGAATATAATTAGTTTGCTAACACAATTTATAATGAGATTGCAAATCTGAATTCGTTTGTAGGAAATTCCTTGGAATTAGATAAATAGGATTAGGAAGATTTGGCTAGCTTTACTCTGAGTTTAGACTAGAATGGTTTAAGTCCATTTGGCGCAGCTTTGAGAGACCCTAAGGTATTTACTAAAGCAGCATTCTTTATTCTGAATGAGGATAAAATAGTTCAGGAATTAGATAGACAAATGAAAGAACAATATAACAGAGGTTACGAAGCAGCCAAACAAGAATCCGCCAAGGTTGAAGTAACTCCTACTAGAAAGATCGATGCATTTGCGGATGAAGATGATTGGTAATTAGATCAACATTTTTTTTAAAGTAAAAAAGTTTATATGTTAGTAGCAAGTTTTGTGACGAACCGTCCCTAGATGGGAACAACTCGCACATTTGAAGATTTTAGTAAATTTTTTGGTGAGTAACATCGCCTGTTGTACCTTTTCTCTTTCATCAAGAGGGTCAGAAATGGCTAACGGTGAAGCCTAAGTCTTATGATATGGTAATACCGTGGGAATAAAATCCTGTATCGACTATTCTGGAATCGCAGAAGTAGAACTACTATTGATACGTAGTTCGAAAAAGGTACTGCTAGATTGCTACCTAGTTAAGATATAGTCAGTGCTTATGGTAACATAAGATTCACATGGAGAGACCGCATCGTCTTGGTGTTATGTCTCGTCTGTATCCTGAATTAACAGCAACATTCTTAACTGAAGCCCTTAGAAACATCTACTATGGTGATACTAAGAAGACTAATGGATTTAACACGATTGATTCTACGTATTTTTATCAAAGTACGTTAATGTGGTGACACATTATTATAAAATTCTTTAAATTGCTGGAAAACTTCTATAATGAAACAATCAGCAGCAAGTCTCTGATAGGAGAACTGTTCAACGACTAGGGGAGACCCGTAGATTAATTATAATCAAAAAACTGAATTACTATGAAATATATTGTTTATTTAACTACAAACTTAAAATCTAAAATTAATGGGATAAATCGTATTTATATTGGAGTGCATAAAACAGAAAATCCTGAAATATTTGATGGGTATATAGGTTGTGGTGTGAAAATTAATATGCCAAGTACTTATATGTATCCTAAGACTCCTTTTCAGTATGCAGTAAAGAAATATGGTGTTGATGCATTTCAAAGGTCTACACTGTTTATATATGATACTGCAGAAGATGCTTTTTAGAAAGAATCTGAATTGGTAAATTTAGAGTTTATAAAGCAATCTCATACATATAATGTAGCTCTAGGAGGTATTGGTGGTGCTTTATATGAACAA
>NZ_JBJDXL010000488.1:0-2457 GCF_051866655.1 Intestinibacter sp. | reverse complement strand
AGTTTTACCTAGAGCTAGCATAAGCTTAATTCTAGCTTTTTGGCCAGGTAAGTCCCCACCGAATATACATCCTATATTTTTTAAGTCACGTCCAGAGCCAAGGTATCCGTATGAATCATAAACTCTACCAGTTAAGCATCTAGAAACTAATACAACTTGTACTCCTTTTTCTCTTGCGTATTTTATTCCTTCAAATGCCTGAGGAGGTATATTTCCTCTACCCATACCTTCGATTACTATTCCTCTATATCCAGCATCGGTAGCGAATTTGATTAAATCATCTCCCATATCAAGTCCAGTTTTGATAAGAGCTACCTTTGGTTCGTATTTATCAGTATCTATAAAAGTCTTTTTAGAAGCATCTTTTAATAATACTAATTGGTTGCAGTCTATTATACCTAGAGAACCATGTGATGGAGCTTGGAATGTGTTTAAAGCAAGAGTATCTATTTTAGTAACCTCAGAAGCCATTAATACTTCGTTGTTCATAGCTACAAGCACGCCTTTGCCTCTAGCAGAATCTGATATAGCAGTACATACTGCAGCAGATAGGTTACTAGATCCATCGTATCCTAATTCAGAGCTACTTCTCATAGCACCAGTAACGACTACAGGTTTTTCGTTATTTATGACTAAGTCTAAGAAATAAGCAGTTTCTTCTAAGCTATCTGTTCCATGAGTTACAACAACACCGCATACATCATCTCTAGATAGAAGTTTGTTTATATATTGTTTTAGCTCCATTAATTTTTCAAAAGTCATATGAGGGCTAGGTATTTCATCGAAATTATGGCCTTCAATTGTTGCAACTTTATTTATATTAGTAGCTAGAGATAGGATTTCCTCTCCAGATAAACTAGGTATAGCAGCGCCTAGATCAGGATCTATAGTCATTGATATAGTACCGCCTGTGAAAACAACAGCTACCTTCTTTTTATTTTCCATAACGTACCTCCGAAAGATTATAATATATATTAATATTTTATAATATGTGGGTAATTATGTACATCTTTAAATTTTGGATAAATTTGGATTACGTTTTAATAAATATTAAGCGATATATTTTTATCGGAAAAAGTATTAATCAACTCTTGTAAAACTAATGTTGAAATTCCTCCAGCTGCCTCTATGCTTAGGTAGTGTTCAGCACTACTATTTAAAAGTATTTTACCTGAGCCATCTAATTCATCATCTGCAAACCATATATTTACAGTAACCGGGAAGTTAGGCAAGATTGAAAATTCTACACATAAATCTGCCTTTGATTTTATGATTTTTCCACCTAGTAACTCGCAGCCTTTTCTAACCTGATCTTCTGATTTGTTTCCTATATGTTGTCTGATAATAAACTCACATTTACGATCAAAGCTTGTACCGCGAACAACACCGCCATCTCTGAAATCAGATAAAGAAATCAGATTATTACCAAGAGGTGTGCCATCTGCTGTATCCATATATTGAAGAATAGTAAGATGGTACCACATATCTAGTTCTGGAGTTAGGTCGAAATCTGGATAAGTTATATGTATTTCTTTGCCTAAACTCGTAAAATGAAATTCTGATTTTTCCTCGTCAAACTCTATATTTGTTCTTTTTACTATGTCTTCTGGAGTATATTTGTGTAGCTTTTCTATTGCAGATTTTAGCATTTCTGAAAATTGACGATTTTCTTCTATAGCAGAAGGTTTCATGTTATTTTTCATATTTTCACCACCATTTCAGATAATTAAATTATTATAGATAAATTTTTTATTTAGTATTATTATAACATTTTTATTTAAATTAAGATGATACATGTTTGAGATTGCTAAAATTCGAGTATTAATTAAAAAAATATAAAAATTAAGGCGATTTTTTTTGAAAACAAAAGTCTTTATATATAGGGGGAGTTTGTAAATATATCTTAAAAATAAATATTTATTAAATTGAGGAAGGAGTTGTGATGAATCGAGTAGAGCGTTTGTGCAGACAATATACAAATTACATAGCTAAGATTGCAAAGAGCTTGTTTGATGATGAGAAATTAGTAGAGGATGTAGTACAAATCACATATTTAAAAATTGCCGAAAATATTGACAAAATAGAGGAAATAGACTCAAATAATATGAAATCATACATAAACTCTATAGTTAAAAATGTGGCAAGAGATATATATAAGATAAATAAAAAGGAAGAAAATAAAATTGATAAATTAAAAAGATCATTGGAGCATGGAGACATCGCAATAAAGAATAAATCTTTAGAGGAGGAAGTATTTTTAAAGATATATTTAGAGGGTATTTTAGATTGTCTAGAAGAAGATGAAAAGAAGATGATTTTATTAAAACAAGTATATGGTTACAAGAATAAAGAGATAGCTAAGATATTTAAGCTTAAAGAAAAAAATACATCTAAAAAATTGAATAATATAAAATTAAAATTGAAAAAGGAGATTATGAAACATGAAACTTAGAAAAG
>NZ_JBJDXL010000487.1:0-2467 GCF_051866655.1 Intestinibacter sp. | reverse complement strand
CCTTACCTTCTACGTTGGTGTAAGTTACTCGATAAATCCTGACCTTAAAGTGCTTTTCTGGAGTATAAGATTCTCCTTCCTTAGGAGGAACACACCCATAGTCATACTTCTTCTGAATGCACCCTCCGTTAGGTAAATATCCTACGATCTCATAATAAGCAGTCATACCCTTAGATAGGCATGGTCTTACTACTTTGTCAGCCTCTGCCCAGACATCTACTCCATAAAAACCTCCTCTAACATTTTTGTTGTAGTACTTGTTCTTAATGACTGTACGAGAGGCATATATGTAGTCATATTTGTGGAACTCATCACCAGTTAGCCATCTGGCTATCTTCTGTTTCCAGCTTAGAGGCTGTTTACATAGAACATATGCAGAGATGCCAGACGTTCCATGTATCTTATATGATAACTGTATTCGAGAATTTGGAGTTATTACGTTAGGACATTTCTTAATAAGAGTTGTCAATTTTGTTATCCTATAGGCTTTTTATCCTATAGCTCTTATAGTTTCCTATAAGTTCAGCGTACATTTTCACCCTCATATGTAGGGTGTCGAGCACTCTTGGAAGTATTATATTCTATTCCTAGTTTCAACTTCTACGCGTTACGGTGACTAATATTATTACATATTAGTTTACCTCGGTATTTTCATGATTTCATCAAACTTAATACGTTTACGATTGAGATAAAGATTACTAGAGGTGTATAAGTTATTATATATTTTTTCTACCTCGGATTTACTATGTGTTCCAACTAAATAATTCCCTCTACTGTCTGGATAGACATGAGTAGATATTCCAGACTCTAAAAAGAACTCGTTTAACTCCTCTAGAATTAGAGGGTCTTTAGAAATAATAGTAAATCCAATATTAGTATACTGGTAGGAAGTAGTTTCTCCGTTTTTTAATATAACACTTTTAGTTACTTCTGAAGAATTTATATTACCATCTCCGTCCCAATACCCACGAATAAAATCCCACATTAATTCCTTAGGAACTATATTTTTTATAGATTTTTCTAGGTAGGTTTTCTTTTGCCCAAGTCCTAGTTCCTCTAATCTAGAAACTATTTCTTTACATGCAAACGAAAATGAATACATTGGATGAGTAGTAATTCCAGTCTTATTAACTCTTTCTGGTTTATAACACAGTTTTGTTACTGGAGACATGTAATCCCTTATTTTTTCAAGTATCTCTTTATCTTTTTCACTTAGAGTAATTACAAATTTATTTCCATTAACACAGCCATCAGCAATATAAAACCCTAGAATATATGCTGCTTCTGGAGTGTTAATAGGACTAAATATATCTTTTTTAATCTTAGAATTTCGTAAATTACCTCTTTTTATGTAACCCTTTTCAGCAAAGAAATAATTCATTGCATTCTGATTACATTCGTATTTAGCATATACATCTTTCATCTTAAGATTTCCGAGAATATATTCTTGATAATCTCTATCAGTAAAATTTTCTCGAAGAGTCTATAACATTCTTTCTGTTTTTTCGGACTTTTTAATCATTTTTATTTCTTTTATAAATTATATACAAAGATATAAAAATGATCTTGCGACTCCAAATAAAAAGTGATGTATATGATGAAATTTTAGAATCCACCGATTTTGCTCAATTTTCACTGAAATATTACTATCTCAGGCGACACATCTATCGTAATGAAATCTGAACTGAGTATCGATGACTTTGTCGATACCTCTTGGGACTTTCTTTGTAATCTTTCCTGTAGATGTCCCTTGAATATATGTTCTCTTAGCGATATATTTCTTACTAATCCAGAACTCTTTGCCATTGTCCGACACTGAGTCAAATTCTGTACCTTCTGTGACATTTTCTAATTCTTTATTAGTTACTGATACAACATAGTTCTCCAAGACGGTTACAGGCAAAATAAATCCTTCCGAGAGTTCTCCTCTTAGCTTTATTGCCTTTACCCTACCGTTATCCTCGAACATGCCAGACTGTTCCGGATCCTTATTAAGCTCTTTATGCCTGTATAGGTTCGCATAGCTTAGGAAATCTCCGTTTATGCAAGATAGCGCTGGAAAATAAACGTAGAGTCCTGGCTGAGAATCTATACCAGTAATAATGTTAAACCCATCAATAGTACAACACTTAAGTCTGGTTACTTCTGGGTCTGAGTGAGTTCTAAAAGTTGTAATGTTTACAATTTTAGAAAGGTAGTTTTCACTAGCCTTTTTACCTTTAATTAATTTCATCTTTTTTTTTATTTAACTATTCGGAGTCCTCTATAACAGAAAAGGGTTTATCTCCAATTATTTCGTTTGGAATAATTTTCAGATTACTGGATCTTATAAGTTCAGTCATCATTCCTGCGTAACTGGCAGCTTCTGCTTCACTATATTCACCTTTGCTGTGGAACTGGAATGCATGAAATACCTCATGCCAGAAAGTATTTTCTATTTGGAGTTGAGATAGTCTTATAGTTTCCT
>NZ_JBJDXL010000486.1:0-2472 GCF_051866655.1 Intestinibacter sp. | reverse complement strand
AAAGCCCATGTATTTAAAAGGCGGAATTATGACGGCAGTTGGAATAATTGAAACCGCTGCTGGAGGAACAGGCTAGAGTAATTATACTGCTGCTAGATTAATATATGCAATGGATGCTACAAAATTTGCTAGTGCAGACGGTTTATATTCAACCGGATCTAATTTAGCAGTTAATTCAACCTCTGATAAAGCTGGAGAAGTTAGTTATACATTTTTAGTTAATGGAAGTAGTTATCTAGGTGGAGCTACTACAATAATTGGATCTATAGTAGCTTCTGGAGGAGTTTCTTTTACTAATAAATCTTTTGATTATTCTGCAATAGAAACAGCAACTGCAGATGCTGCTAGTTGCATATGGTTTTCAGATTCTGCCACTCAAGGAAAACCATGTATTAATACAAAACTTTAGTATAATCCATCTACAGATATTTTATCAGCTGGCAATTTTTCTGGAGCTGGAGCTAATATAACTTCCTTAAACGCTTCTAATTTAGCGAGTGGAACAGTTCCTAATAATAGATTACCTTATAGACTACAAGAATATCATAATTAGCTAGAAGCATTAGATAACACAATTTGTGGATTTAGATATGTTAGCTCTAGTGATGCTTCATTAAATCCTTTCATTAATTTACATACTTCTGGTAATGATTTTATGATTTTATCATAGGGTTATGATACTGTCTGGGGTAGTCAAATAGCTACTGATTTTAGAAGTAATAGTATGGCAGTTAGAAATAAAAATAATGGAACTTGGAATAGTTGGGCCACAGTATTAACTAGTGCAAATTATACAGAATATACTCCCATTATAAATAATGCTCATGCTAATAATACTACTTCTATATATGCTCCTGTCTCTGGAGGTACTGCAAATTATGTATTAATATCATCTGGAGATGGTAATGCTCCAGTATGGACTGCCCAAACTAATATAACTGCTGGTAGTGTTGATGCTTGTAATAAAGTTAAAGTTACTGCAGTAGCTGCATCTTCTGCAACTCCTTATTATGTAACTGGTGTTACAGGATCCGGAAATGCTATGTCTTTATATGAAGTAGCAAATGTTTATTTTAAACAAGGAGTTCTTTATGGAGCTGCATGGAACGACTATGCAGAATATAGATAGTCTGATATAACTCAACCTGGTAGATGTATTATTGAAAATGGTGACGATACATTAAGTCTTTCTATTGAAAGGCTATAGCGTGGTGCTGAAATAGTATCTGATACATTTGGTTTCGCAATCGGTGAAACTTATGATTGTAAAACTCCAATAGCAGCATCAGGTCGTGTATTAGCATATCCATTTGAAGATAGAGAAGAATTTAAATCTCATATTGGTTATCCAGTATGCTCAGGTCCTAATGGAACAGTATCTATTATGACTGATGAAGAAGAGCAATTATATCCAAGTAGAATTATTGGATATGTATCTGCCGTGCCAGACTATGAGATCTGGGGAACGGGAAATGTCAAAGTTGATGGACGAATTTGGATTCGTATTAAATAAAAAATGCCCGATAGGTTAATTCCTATCGGGCTTTATTTTTTTATATTCTTAAATATTCTTTCCATCTTGCTTCAATTCTATCATGCTTAGTTTTAGGGAAATACATTTTCTCTTCACTCTCGAATACAATATTATCTTTACCGAGAACTTTGATGTTCATTAAGTTAATTAATAGGCTAGGCTCTAAAAAGATAAAACTATCATTTGTATCTAATGGATGAACTGACTCTGCGAATGATCCTCTTATAGTACAACTTTTACATTTAGTATTGTCATCCAAATGATAACTTAAACATCGTCCTTCTATATTTACATAATTAATATTTTTAGTTTTTAATCTACGATGTCCATCTGGAGTCTATACTAATACATTAGTATCACACATATAATATTTAATCATATCAAATGCTTTATGCATTTTTTTTACTTCAACAGGTTTAATTAAGTAAGTTACAGGGAAAGCCTCATAAGCCTAAAAAGCATACTATTCAGTCTCACTAACAAAAATAATAAAAGATTTAGGAGCCTTCTATCTTATTTGAATACCCGCCGGAATAGTATCGCAGATAGGCGGGTCTATTAATAGAATATAAACATCAAATACCTCTTTATCATTTAATAAAGATTCAGAAGAATTAAAGATAGTTAACTTACTTGAAAATCTTGTAAAATGTATATATTCATCTATTAACCTTGAAGCACGTATTATACTACCTTCACTATTTTCGCATAACGCGACATTAACCATTTTCATCACCTTCCATAAAGTCTCTATCTCTATCTATTAATTATATTATAGCATATTTTTTCAAAATTTTCAATTAGTGCGACAAATTTGTTTAATTTTATGAGAGCGAAAAAATTTACAAAAATTTTGTGAGTGTAGATAAATAATTTTTCTGATTAGAAAGTTATATAATAATGGAAGGAAGAAACCTTCCGAATACTTTCTAGGAGGT
>NZ_JBJDXL010000485.1:0-11277 GCF_051866655.1 Intestinibacter sp. | reverse complement strand
GGTAGATTACTTGAAAGTTTTCTATTAAATATTACAACTACATTATACAAGGAGGAACAATTTTGAAATTAACAATAGAGCAATCATCAGATAATAAAGAGATAGAAATAAATATAAAGTGCGGTCAAGTAATAGATGAGAGATTACAGAAGCTAATCGACCAAATAAGACTTTACTCGTTTTCAATAATAGGAAAAAAGGACAAGGAAATTTACCAGATATCGCTAAAGGATGTCTATTATATAGAGAGCATCGAGGAAAAAACATTTGTCTATCTAGAAAAAGATGTGTACGAGGCGAGCTTGAAGCTATACGAGCTAGAAGAACAGCTAGCTAATACTTCATATATAAGAGTAAGTAAATCCATAATACTCAACATAGAAAAATTGCAGAGCATAAAGCCACTTATAAACGGCAAACTAGAGGCGACATTAAAAAATCAAGAAAAGGTATTGATAAACAGACATTACGTGCCTGCATTTAAAAAGAAATTTGGAATTTAGGAGGTCTGAAATGAAGAAAATAGATTTGATAATTATCGATTGTATTTCTTATACAGCAGTTATGCTTATAATATCGATTTTAAACGGTATGGGTATAACAGAGCTAAACTGGATGTTTAACTTACAGCTTTTTACAGTTACAACTCTTATAAGCGTATTTATGTATTTTATAGATAAATTAAATATAGAAAGTCAGCCTGTATATATGCTTTTACAGATGCTGAGTATAGCAGTATCAGTACTAGGTGTAGGCGGAGGAATAATGAAGTGGTTTACATGGGAATTTAAATATGTTGCGATAACTAGCGGTATATTTATAACAGTTTATCTAATAACTTATGTAGCTTTATTTTTAATAAACAGTATAACATCTGAACAAATAAATAAAAAAATAGCGGAGAACGATAAAAAAGGGGGACGTTAAAATGAAGATAATAGAAGTAAGCGGTTTAAAAAAATCGTATAAAGATGTAAAGGCGGTCAAGGGAATTGACTTTTATGTAAATGAAGGCTCATTATTCGCATTTCTAGGGCCAAATGGGGCAGGAAAATCTACTACAATAGATATGCTGTGTACCTTCTTAAAGCCAGATGACGGCAAAATAAAAATAGGAGACTATGAAATAGGCAAAGACGACGACAAAATTAAATCTCTAATAGGAGTAGTTTTTCAGGACAGCGTACTAGACGAGTTTCTAACAGTTAAGGAAAATTTAAAAGCTAGAAGCAAATTCTACAATATGTCTAAAGCTGAGTTTGAAAAAAACTTAGCTGAGGTGGCAAAGGCTACAGAGATAGAGGGATTTCTAAATAGACAATATAAAAAGCTATCAGGAGGCCAAAGGAGAAGAGTAGACATAGCGAGGGCGCTTATAAATAAGCCTAAGATTTTATTTTTAGATGAACCGACTACAGGGCTAGATCCACAGACTAGAAGAAAGGTCTGGGATATGGTAAGAGAGCTTCAAACTAAAAATAACATGACAGTTTTTCTTACAACTCATTATATGGAAGAAGCTGCTGTGGCAGATTACATAATAGTCATGGATCATGGTCTAATAGCAGCCGAGGGGACAACAGATGAGCTAAAAGAAAAATACACAAAGGACAAGATGATTATATCGACTCACAACGGAAATAAGGGCTATTTAGTTCATTATTTAAATTCAAATAATTATAATTTCTCAGTAGAAAATAACGATATAATTTTAAACCTAGACACGACATTAGATAGTATAAAAATAATAGATGACTGTAGAGATTATATAGATTCCTTTGAAGTGATAAAGGGAAGCATGGACGATGTATTTTTAGGAATTACAGGAAGGGAGATAAGATAGATGTTAGCTTTTGCAAATAGAAATTTAAAGGTATTTTTCAGAGATAAAACAGCAGTATTTTTTTCACTACTTGCAGTATTTATAGTTTTAGGATTGTATGTATTATTTTTAGGAGATGCATGGGCAGATTCTTTACAAAATATAAAAGAGGCAAAGCAGCTCATGAACTGCTGGATCATAGCTGGACTTATAGGAGTCACATCTGTCACAGCTAATATGGGCGCATTTGGAATAATGGTAGAGGATAAGTCTAAAAACAAGATGAAGGACTTTACAGTTTCTCCTATGAAGAATTTTAAGCTAATAGGAGGATATATAGTTAGTTCTTTTGTAGTTGGTAGTATAATGTCAGTAGTTGCATTAGCTATTTCACAGGCTTATTTAATATACAGCGGGGCAGAGGCATTGACATTAAATCAGCTTGTAGAGGTATTTCTAGTAATATTAGTGACTACACTTTCAAACAGTGCGATGGTATTGTTTATAGTTTCTCTATTTAACAGCGAAAAGGCATTTTCAACTGCGAGTACAATAATAGGTACACTTATAGGATTTATAACAGGAATATACCTTCCGATATCAATGCTTCCAGAGTCAGTCCAAACTGTAGTTAAATTATTTCCAACTTCACACGGAATAAGCATACTTAGACAGATATTTATGCAAAGACAGATGGAGGTTTCGTTTTCAAATATACCTACAAGCTATGTAGATGAGTTCAAGGAAAGCATGGGAGTAGTTTATTATTTAAACGATAAGCTAGTATCAAATACAACTAGCATAATGATATTAATCGGTTCAGCAGTCGTATTCTTTTTATTGGCGATATTTATAATATCAAAAAAGAAAAAATAAATTAACAATAAAATTTAATAATTTATAGAAAAAGACGAGTTTGAAGAGATGGGCTTGTCTTTTTTTAGCGTAAAATACAGAATATTTGAAAAAACGTTTAAAAATTTTTAACAAGAGTTAATTTTTTCTTACTAGATTATAACAAAGCTCTAACACTAGTATATATAAAAAAATATACAATTAAATTAATACAAATATAAATAATAGTTTATATTTAATTAAAATTTAGCCATTAAAAAACAGAAAGGGAGGGATATTATGGAGAATGTAATTAATGTTGTAAACAGCATTGTATGGAGTAACTGGCTAGTTGGACTTTGTTTTGTTTCAGGGATTTATTTTAGTGTAAGAACTAGATTTTCACAAATTAGGAATCTTAAAGAAATGGTAGGACTTTTACTTGGTGGAGAAAAATCTGAACAAGGGATATCATCTTTTCAGGGATTTTGTACAGCACTTGCAGGTCGTATAGGTACAGGTAATATAGCAGGGGTTGCAACTGCAATTGCATGGGGTGGTCCCGGAGCACTATTTTGGATGTGGGCAATAGCTTTCTTAGGAGCAGGATCTGCATTTGCAGAATCTACTCTAGGTCAGCTTTACAAAGAGGAGCACGACGGTGAATATCGTGGAGGACCTGCCTACTACATCGAAAAAGGTCTTGGAAGCACGAAGTTTTCAAAGGCATATGCTACATTATTTGCAATAGTTACAGTTATAGCAATAGGTATACTTCTTCCAGGAGTACAATCAAACTCTATAGCAGTATCTATACAAAATGGATTTGGTATAAATGTAAATATTACTGCTGTGGCTTTAGTTATTTTAACAGGTATAGTTATATTTGGTGGAATTAAGAGAATTGGTTCTGCCGCTGAATTTATAGTTCCATTCATGGGTGGCGCTTATATATTAATGGCAATAGTTATAATAATTGCCAATATAGGTGATTTACCAGGGGTTTTAGCTTTAATATTTAAGTCTGCATTTGGAGCAGAGGCGAGCTTCGGTGGAATATTAGGTTCTACAATCGCCTGGGGTGTAAAACGTGGTGTTTACTCAAATGAAGCTGGTCAAGGTACTGGCCCACAGGCATCATCTGCAGCAGAGGTTTCTCATCCAGCTAAGCAAGGTTTTGTTCAAGCGTTTTCAGTTTACGTTGATACATTATTTGTCTGCTCTGCAACTGGATTTATGATACTTATGACAGGCTGCTATAATACTTTTAATGAACACACAAAAAATGTTATGGTTCAAAATATGCCACAATATGGAATACCTGATATAGGTCCTGTTTATACTCAAGATGCTATAAATACATTGATACCAGGATTCGGTGGAGCTTTCGTAGCAATAGCACTTTTCTTCTTTGCATTTACTACATTGATGGCTTATTACTATATAGCAGAGGTCAACTTGACTTATCTAGTTAAAAAATTTACTGGAGGAAAATCTAGTAAATTATCTATAAATTGTTTGAGAATAGTTCTATTGGGAATGACTGCATTTGGTTGTGTCAAGTCTGCAGGTCTTGCGTGGACTATGGGTGATATAGGAGTCGGTATGATGGCATGGTTAAACTTAATCGCCATACTGATACTATCTAAGACAGTTTTCATTTGCTTCAATGATTATGAGGCACAGATGAAGGCTGGTATTCCTAGAGATGAAATAAGCTTCGATCCTATCAAGCTAGGAATAAAGGGAGCAGATTTCTGGGAAAAAAGAAGCTCTAACAAAGCGTAATAGGATAAAACTCTTTCTAATATACTTTTGGGTCTCTTAATATTTAGGAGACCTTATTTTTTTATAAAAAAACTGGATGTAAAATTTAACATCCAGTTCATATTTTTCTATTAATATAATTTTGTATTAGACTTACTAGCTACAAATTTGTAGGGAGTAAGATTTAACAGTATTTTCTAATATGCAATCTAATATATAGTCGACTACACTGTTGCACATATAAGTTGAGAAGAATAGGTCGTTTTTAAAGTCTTCTCCTTTAACGTACTGTCTGTATAATCTATTAAAAAATTCTTCTACACCGATATTATGGATTGGATCTCTTTCAAGCTTAGAAAAATCAGTCTCCTTAGTCACTATTTGAAGATCTCTTTCGTATATCACATGTTTTTTGAAGCTATGAGAAAATTCCCAGCGTTGGCTATGTGGTACACAGAAGAAATCACATAGAAAATGGCATATAACGCCTAATTCTTGACTAAATTTGCTAACAGAAAAATATTTTTCGATAAAGTCTAAGGATAACTTACAAAGAGATTTTATTTTATTTATAATCATGTCAAAAGATTCCTTTAAATAATGTTTATGTAAAACATATTTAGAAGTCATGTCAGGTTTGATGTTGCCGTAGATAAAATTCTTTTCACTTAGGAAAAAAGATTTAGCAGGATCTAAATTTTCTATTAGAGCCTGTGAAATTGTTAAATGTGTATTTAAAATCATTAATTGCACCTTCCATATAATAATTATATAATTAAGTTATAGTTTAAGTTTTTACTTAACTCTATTTTATAATACCAATAAAAAAAAATTTTTACAACTAGAATTTAGATGTATTAAATGTAAAGGAGATTTAGATTATGAAAAAAGTATTGGTTTTTTTAGCTGATGGGTTTGAAGAAATAGAAGCGCTATCAGTTGTAGATGTTATGAGAAGAGCAGGTGTAAAATGTGATTTATGCTCTATAAAGGACGAATATGTTAGAGGAACACACGATATAATAGTAAAATCAGATTGTATAATAGACGATGTAAATCAAGATGAATACGATGCAGTAGTATTACCAGGTGGACTTCCAGGTGCTGACAATCTACTTGACGAAAGAGTAAAAAACATGGCTATCAAGCTAGCAGGAGAAGGAAAAATAGTTGCAGCTATATGTGCAGCTCCTCAAACTCTAGAAGCTTTCGGTCTATTAGAAGATAAAAAATGCACATCTTATCCAGGATTTATAAAGGGAAGAGATAAGGTAAATTACTTAGAAGATCAATTAGTAGTTGTAGACCAAAATATAATAACTAGTAGAGGTCCAGCTACAGCTTTGGAATTTGGATTTAGAATACTAGAAGAGCTAGGATATGAAGATAAAGCAAAATCTATAAAAGAAGATATGTTAGTCAATTTTTATGTAGATTGTATAAAATAACAAACTTTTAATAAAATTTTATATAAAAGCTGATACAATTAGAGTGTAAATATTTTACACTCTAATTTATTTAGGTGAATTTAGTGGATATTTAAATACGGCATTGTGTGGAGGAGTTTTTTATGAAAACAAAAATAGGATATGTTTATATTTTGTTGGCTGGAATATGTTGGTCTACTCTTGGATTTCTAGTAAGTAAGATTAGCAGTTATAATTTTGACTCAGGGGAAATCGGTTTTTTTAGAATGGTAGGCGGATTTATAATAATCACTATTTATGGGAAGTTGACAATGCCTACAATGTTTAAAATAACTAAAAAAGGCATTTTATATGTACTTGGTATAGCGGTATTCTGTCAATTTATATTTAATATAGCTTATATGAATTCTATTTGTATGGTCGGGGCATCGATGGCGGCGGTTTTATTATATGTATCGCCTTTATTTGTGGCAATATTTTCTAGAATTCTTTATAAGGAAAAAATCAATAGAATCAAGCTTATATCTCTTGCATTTTGCGTAATAGGAGCATTTTTAGCGGTTACAGGAGGCTCAATTGAAATAGAAAATTTAAATTTGTTGGGTATTTTTGCAGGGATAATGGCTGCTATAACTTATGCAATGCTTCCTATGTTTAACAAAAAGGCATTGAAGGAAATGGATAATATAACTATGACTTGTTATGCGTTTTTAATAGCTACTATTTTGATGAGTTTTAGAATCAATCCAATTGAGACTATTTCTAAAATAGATAGTATACGTGTTTTTGTATATATAGCTAGTATAGCAGTCATACCTAGTGCGATGGCTTATATAGTTTATTCGATGGGAATAGCAAAGAATGTAGAGCTATCTATTGCTGGTGTTGTGGCGTCTGTTGAATTAGTATTTTCTGTTATAATAGGGTGGACCTTGCTTGGAGAGGATTTTTCTATTATAAAATTAGTCGGATTGTTGTTTATGATTGCATCTACATTTATTGCGGTCAAGGCTATTGAACCAGAAAAGGAGCAGTTTGAAGATAATTTAGAATATGAAAAAATAGGGATTGCAGTAGAAAAGGATAAATAATAAAAAATAGGGAAGCCAGACTTTAGTTTTAAGTCTCCTCCCTATTTTTTTATTTATTTGTTGTAGTAAATTCCTTGATATGAATCTCTTTCTTTTAGAGTTTTATCTATATCGTTTAGAACCTCCCATTTTTTTAGGCTCCACATAGGACCTACTAACTCGTCTCTTTTTCCATCTCCTGTCAGTCTGTGAATTACCATCTCAGGTGGAAGGATTTCTAATTGATCGCAAACTAGATTTATATAGTCGTCTCTATCCATAAGACAGAATTCATTTTTTTCTAGAGATTTTGCAAGTGCGGTATTTTTTATGACATGTAGTAGATGTATTTTGACACCGTGTACGTTCATATCGGCAACTGCCTTTGCTGTTTCCATCATCATCTTGTAGTCTTCACCAGGAAGCCCGTTTATAATGTGGACGACTACCTTTATATTTCTGTCCTGTAATTTTTTAAGCCCTTCTAAAAATGCTTTGTAGTCGTGGCCGCGGTTTATTATTTTTGATGTTTCGTCGTGTATAGTTTGAAGTCCTAATTCAACCCATAGATTAGTTCTCTTATTTAACTCGTCTAAATAATCTACAATGTCGTCTTCTAAGCAGTCAGGTCTTGTAGAAATTGAAAGACCTATTACATTTTCAAAAGTCAGTGCTTCCTCGTATTTTTGCTTTAATACCTCTAATGGAGCGTAGGTATTTGTGTAGGCTTGGAAATAAGCTATATATTTAGCATGAGGCCATTTTTTATGCATCATAGCCTTTATTTCGTCGAATTGCTCACTTAGAGGACTTGCTGGATTTCCTGCAAAATCACCAGAGCCGCTATTGCTGCAGTAGGTACATCCACCTCGTGATATTTTTCCATCTAAATTTGGGCAAGTAAAGCCTGCATTTAAAGAGACCTTAAATATTTTTTCTCCAAAATTATTTCTAAGGTAGTAGTTCCATGTATGGTATCTTTTATTATCATCAAATGCATATTTAAATTTTGCCATCTTAAATCACCTTTTTCATAGATATTATTTAATTATATTAACATAAAAATTTTATAATTCATAGGAAATTATATTTTTTCCACAATAAAGAGGAAATTAAGTGACTATATATGAAATTTAGAATTATATATAATAAAATTATAAAATGGAGAGGAAAAAATAATTTTGTTTACAAAAGTACAGTATTTTTACAAAAGTAAAAGTAAAATTGCTATTAAATATTTATAAAACGGTAATTTTTACGAAACGTTTTCCTTATTTACATTTTTCGACTTTTTCTGAAAATTCAGATACAAAAATAAAATTTATATCATATTTTATAAAAAAAACTATTATATTTTTGTAGCAATTCTAATAATACATGTTATAATAAGTATGAGATATGAAAACGTTAAGGAGGATTAAAACATGAGATTTTTTTTAGACACAGCTAATATTGATGAAATTAAGGCAGTAAACGATATGGGAGTTATAAGTGGAGTTACAACTAACCCATCTCTAATAGCTAAAGAAGGTAAGGATTTCAAAGAAACTATAAAAGAAATAGCATCTATAGTTGATGGTGCAATAAGTGGAGAAGTTAATAGTGATGATGCTGAAGGTATGATAAAAGAAGGTCGCGAAATAGCAGCAATTCATCCAAATATGGTAGTAAAAATACCAATGACAGCAGAAGGCTTAAAAGCAGTAAAGGTTTTAACTAAAGAAGGAATAAAAACTAACGTAACATTAGTGTTCTCAGCAACTCAAGCATTACTTGCTGCAAGAGCAGGAGCAACATATGTATCTCCATTCTTAGGAAGATTAGATGATATATCTACACCAGGTATGGATTTAATAAGAACTATAGCTGAAATATTTGCAGTTCACGATATAGACACTCAAATAATAGCAGCTAGCGTTAGAAACCCAATACATGTTATAGATGCAGCACTTGCTGGAGCTGATATAGCAACTGTTCCAACAAAAGTTGTAAACCAAATGTTAAAACATCCATTAACAGATCAAGGTATAGAAAAATTCAAAAAAGATTGGGAAGCTACTTTCGGAAAATAAAAACAATAAAAAAAGTCAACTAGGTTTTATCACAACGTTTTAAAAATAAATGGAGGAAATATATGAACAATTTAGATGCAAAATGCGTAAATGCAATAAGAGTACTAGCTGGAGATGCTATACAAAAAGCTAACTCAGGACATCCAGGTTTACCACTTGGTTCTGCTAGTATGGCATACACTTTATGGACAAAAATGAACCACAATGGAAAAAATCCTGACTGGAAAAATAGAGATAGATTTGTATTATCTGCAGGACATGGATCAATGCTTGAATATGCATTATTACACTTATTCGGATATGGAATAACTGTAGACGATATAAAAGAATTCAGACAATGGGGAAGTAAAACTCCAGGACATCCAGAATACGGTCACACTAAAGGTGTAGAAATAACTACAGGACCTTTAGGCCAAGGTATATGTAATGCTGTAGGTTTTGCTATAGCTGAAGCAAAACTTGCTGACAAATTCAACAAAGATGGATTTAATGTAGTAGACCACTATACATATGCAATAACAGGTGACGGATGCTTAATGGAAGGTGTTTCTGCTGAAGCTTCTTCACTTGCAGGTACATTAGGACTTGGAAAATTAATATTACTTTACGATTCAAACAACATAACTATAGAAGGAAATACAGACATAGCATTCACAGAAGACGTTGCTAAACGTTATGAAGCTTATGGATGGCAAGTATTAAAAGTAGAAGATGGAAACGACTTAGATGCTATAGCAAAAGCTATAGACGAAGCAAAAGCTGAAACTAATAAACCTTCTATGATAATAGTAAAAACTCAAATAGGATACGGTTGTCCAGCTAAACAAGGTTCTGCTAAAGCTCACGGTGAACCATTAGGTGAAGACAACATAAAAGAAATGAAAGAGTTAATGGGATGGGAAGCTGAGCCATTCTTCGTACCACAAGATGTTTACGACAACATGGCAGGATACATAGCTAACGGTGAAAAAGCTGAACAAGAATGGAACGAATTATTCGCTAAATACGAAGAAGCTTACCCAGAATTAGCTGCTGAATATAAAAAATGGCATGAATTAGACGTAACTGATGAATTATTAAATAGCCAAGACTTCTGGAAATTCGAAAAAGGATGCGCAACTAGACAATCATCAGGAGATGTTTTAAATAGATTAACTGCTTTCGTACCAAACTTAATGGGTGGATCTGCTGACTTAGCACCATCTAATAAGAGTGATATGAAAAATACTGGATTCTTCTCTAAAGAAGACAGAAGTGGACAAAATATACACTTTGGTGTAAGAGAACACGCAATGGCTGCTATAACTAATGCAATAGCTGCTCACGGTGGACTTAAAGCTTACTGTGCAACATTCTTCGTATTCAGTGATTACATGAAGGGTGCAATGAGATTATCTGCTCTAATGAATTTACCTGTAACTTACATATTAACTCATGATAGTATAGGTGTTGGAGAAGATGGACCTACTCATCAACCAATCGAACAATTAGCTGCACTTAGAAGTTTACCAAACATGACAGTATTTAGACCAGCTGACTCAAATGAAACTGCTGCTGCTTGGTTCTACGCTGTAACTAATAAGACTACACCAACTTCATTAGTTTTAACTAGACAAGGATTACCACTATATGATATAGATGGAAGAGTAGCTTTAAAAGGAGCTTATATATTAAAAGACTCTAAGAAAGATACTCCTGACGTAATACTTATGGCATCAGGTTCTGAAGTAGAATTAATATTTAATGCTGCTGATGAATTAGCTCAAAAAGGTGTTGACGCTAGAGTAGTAAGTATGCCATCATTTGAATTATTCGAAGCTCAAGACGAAGCTTACAAAGAAAGCGTACTTCCAAAAGCTGTAAGAAACAGAGTAGCTGTAGAAGCTGCATCTTCTTTCGGATGGCATAAATACGTTGGTTTAGATGGTGCTATAATATCTCTAGATCACTTTGGAGCATCTGCACCAGCTGGAACATTATTCAAAGAATTTGGATTTACAGTAGAAAACGTAGTTGAAACTGCTTTAAAGGTTGTAGGAAAATAATAACGAAAATAAATATTAAATATATATAAGTAGACTTGGAATTTATCCAAGTCTATTTTTTCTAAATACGGATAAGAGGGGAGATAATCAATACAATGAAAAAGAAATATTTTTTCTTTGATATAGATGGAACACTTACAGATAGATCTACAAATGAAATTGTTCCATCAGCAAAGGAGGCTGTAAAAAAATTACAAGAGGCAGGTCATTTTGTCTGCATAAACACAGGAAGAGCACATT